>JACQXZ010000002.1 GCA_016208465.1 Actinomycetota bacterium | reverse complement strand
CCTCGTTTAGTTGACGGTTGATAGTTTAGTTAACAGTTAACGGAGACAGTTGACAGAAAATAACTGCTAAATGTTTTAGCTCTCTACTGTTTCTGTTAACTATCACAACTGTCAACTAAACCTGCTCTTCCCTAAGTCTCTTAGATACCAATCCCATGATAAATCCTACACCATAATAAATATGAGTCAAGATAACCCCCCAGAATGCGGCAAATTTTATTTTAAGATTTTCAACTGAAAATCCCCCCTTGCCCCCTTTTAACCCCCCTGTGTCCCCCCTTGACAAGGGGGGAATTGAAGGGGGGATGGAAGAATTCTTGTTCTCCTTTTGTAAAAGGGGTGATTCAGAATGTTCCTTTAATGAAAAAGGAATGAGGGTGACAGATAAAAAAACACAGATAAGATAAAAACTTAAACCGAATAAGTAAATACTTCTAAAAATTGGGTTAAACAAAGCAAATATCAGACCAAACATCAGACCAAAAACAAATATAGATGGAATAAAATAAGTCAAACGTAAAGATGTTTCCGGAAACCTTTTCACAAAATACCCGCGGTGTAAAGCATAACTCCAAACCTGTTTTAAATGAGAAGTAAAAAGGGGTCTGCGATGATGATAAACCAAAACATCCGGTGAATAGATAATTTTTTTGTTAAGTTTTTTTGTTATTTCCAGACAAAGCTTTGTGTCTTCACCAGGCCAGAATTTCGTATCAAAACCGCCTAATTGTTCAAGAACTGATTTTCTAACAATCAAATTACAGGAAGGGTAATCATCGACTTCCCGTTCTGCCCGCGGAATATATCTATAAGCTAAATTGCCTCAGCAGACAAATGATGAATAAACTAACCCGCTTGCTTTCTGTAAAACACTATTTGATGATGGAGTTACCGCGGGACCACCTACAGCAGCTATTTCTTCTTTTTCAAAATATCTAACAGCATTTTTTAACCAGTTTTTAACCGGATAAGCATCATCATCTAAAAAAGCAATAATTTCACCTTTGGCATAATTTAAAGCAATGTCCCTTTTGTGCGAAGGACCGCAATTGCCTGTCGGTATTACTCTAATTCCTTCAGGATAAGTATCTTCTTCGTTGTCGGGTAATACAATAATTTCAAACTTATCGTACTCTAGTAATTTGCAATATTTAAGACATTCTTCCATGTTTTTATTTAATTTTTTAACCGGAATAACAATCGAAACTTCTGGATTCACACACACACCCGTTTTGTCTATCTTATTTATTTGTTTTGAGATTTTATATTGGACGAACCATCCTTCTTTTCCCGATCATAATACCTTAAAATATACAAACGGTAAAAAATAGCCAGAGTATCTAATGCAGTATGATAAATATCTTTCAGCTTCATTCTTCCAAATTTTCTCTGAAAATCTAATTTAATCGGCGCCTCGCTTATTTTATACTTCCTGTGATGCGCGTTAACCAAAAGCTCGAGATCGAAAGCGTATCTTTTAACCAGCACTCTTGGAAAAATATCATCCAACACTTTATGTTTAAAGAGCTTAATTCCTGTCTGGGTATCTTTTACCGGCAGACTAAAAAGAGTTTTTGTTATACCATAATAAACATTACTGATTAATTTACGATGCCATGGATATTCTAACTCAGACTCAGGATGTCTCTTTGAACCTATCACAACGTCCGCGTTATTGCTTTCCATATAATTAAAAAGCGTTCGAATCTGTTGTGGATGGAGGTCCATATCAGCGTCTAAAAAGGCAACTAAATCACCGCTGGCATAATTGAAACCGTTTTTTAAGGCAGAACCCTTGCCATTATTTGAGTTGTTTTTTACTATCTGCACATTATTAAAACTCCGGCTGGCTTCAAGCGCTCCCTGATGAGTATTATCAACACTTCCATCATCAACCACTATGATTTCATAGTCACAGCCAACTTCTTTAAAAACTTTTTCTGTTTCCTCAATGCTTTTCTTTATGTGGGCTTCTTCGTTGTAAGCCGGAATTATAACTGAAACTTTTCCTTCAAAATTCTCCACTAGAGAACCCCATTTGATTATGGCCGGATATATTTATATATTTCTATTTTCTATCTTTTAAACTAATTACCTTCTTTGGATTTTATATAAAAATTTTTAATTACGCAAAACAAATTTTTCCATTTTAAAACTTTGCTTTATAATTTAAGGTACTAACGAATAACAAAATACTGCTTAAAATCAAAACATAAACCACCTGAGATAAGGATTTATGAAAAAATAAAATAAGAACAACCTGCAAAATAGTGCAAAAAACAAGCATTTTTATAAACTCATAATTATGAATTGATAGATTATAAGAAAGCAGAACGTTATCAAGAGCAAAAAATGTCATTGCAATTCCAATTATTCCCAACAAACCACTGCCAGCTAAAAATTTAGATCCGAAAATAAATTTAATTACCAAAACAGGAAACAAAAAATAAGCAATTACCACAGAACCTGAAAGCAAAAATGTCGCAAGTAAACTCTTCTTAAGAACAACTGAAGAATCTTGCTTCTTCGCATAAAGCTCTGAGGTTTTTGGAAACATCACCATTGAAACCGCCCCGGGTAAAAACAAGGCTATCCTGCCAATAACCACTGCGGCTGAATAGTAGCTTGCACTCACGGAACTAAAAAAATGTTTAACCAGAACTAAATCAATATTTGTTAAAACCGCAAAGCAAAAAAGAGTAATCAGTGTTGGCCAGAAATGTCTGTACATCTCCACTTTATCTATAACTTCATCACTATTTTTTATCCTAAAAACAGAACGTAAAAAATAAAAGGAGAGAAACAGCGCAACAAAACCTCCAAAAGCAAAACCAGCAATTGCGCCGCTAACGCCTAATCCCAAAGAAACAAGAATGACACCAAAGACAAATTTTAAAAGCGCCCCTAAGGATAAATCTATCCCTAAATAGTTAAACTCCTGCAATCCCTGTAAAGCGCCGTGGTTAACCGGCGAGATGACTGAAAAAAGCAAAATTAATCCTAAAATAATAACCGGAGTTATCGAGGGAATTTTTAAAAATGAAGCAACCAAACCGCTTGACATAAGAAAAATCAAAAAACCAATAATACCATAAAATGATAATTTCTTTATTGACTTAACCAGCAAAAATTTAATCTTTGGATAGTCGCCCTCTGCTTTATATTTTGAAACATAATTTGTAATTACCATCTGAATGGTGCCTGTTGGAACAGAAATAATTACAAATAGAGACAGAAGCGAAGTTAGATTGCTGTAATTTGATGGGCCCAGCATTTTTCCCATTAAAACATTAAAAAGATAGTTGGAGACATTGCCTATCATTAAGGCAATTAAAAGGATGGTGGTTTGTTTAAAAATTTTATCTTTTATTATTCTCACTTACACCTGCTTCATAAAAAATGGTGCACTCGAAATGCACCTTATCCATTTTTATTTAACTTTACAAAACAACATTAAAAAAGTTCATCTATTAATCCTTTCAAATCAAACGGAGGATAAGCTCTGTCTTCTCCTATCAACATAAGCTGACAATGTTTTATTTCCCGCATTTTTTCAAATGCTCTGATTAAAACAGGAATATTTCTCCGGCTGAATATCGATCCTACATAAAGAATAAATTTCTTTTTAATTCCATGCTTATGTTTAATATCTGATTTCGACCTGATTGATTTGAAATTTGGATCGTGACCTAAATAAATAACTTTTACTTTTTCAGGAGCGATTTTATAGTAACGAATAATATCACGTCTGGTGGATTCAGAATCAGCAATAATCATATTTGCCCGCCGGGCGGCAATTCTGGTTGTCTTTTGCATTTTTAAGCGTTCTTTCGGATGAAACCACTCTGGGTTCACCTCATAAGTAATATCATGAATTGTAACCACTGTTTTAACTGGTGAAAAATAGGGCATTGAATATGAAGGAGAAAACAATACATCAACTTTGTTTCTTAAAAGCTAAAAAGGTAAAAAAAATTGCTCCCAGAGCACTCTTTTGGGAGGGAGAAAATACGGCATTTTAACTAATTTTTTAGAAACAGAAGATGATTCCAAAAAATCAGTTGAGGGCTCTTTGTTCTGAAAATATAAAATATAGTCATTGGCAGGCGCAATTTCAATAAACTCTTTAAGAATATTTTCTAAATATCTTTTAACACCTGTTCCTTTTTCCTCTTCCAAACTTCTCGCGTCTATTTCTCGCTTCGCTCGAAATGACAGTGGGATTTTATTTATCTTTACTAACCATAACTATCTAAAACCACATAGAAAAAATGGAAATTCCTATACTATTAAATTAAAGAGCCTTAGGTCGAAGGTCTGAGGTCTAAGGGTAAATCCTAAAGCCCTACAGCCTAGAGCCTACGACCTACTACGTTTCACACTCAACCCATCACCCATAACCGTCACTGTTCTGACAGGCGAGACGCCTGTCCTACTTGTGACTTGTGACTTTTAACTTGTGACTTCCCTCACGTTTCACGTTTCACGTTTTTTATTATATCCAATATCTGTTCAACTCTGTGATCCCATGAATTTCTGCTGGCAACTTCAATTCTCTTCTGAACAGCCTTAGGACTATCCTTTTCAATGGCTTCAGATAAACATTCAATAAATCTGTCGTAGGTAGTGGCAATTTTTATAACTTCAGATAAACCTATTATTGAAGGCAGATTCATTGAAACAACCGGTTTGCCTGAAGCCAGAAATTCATAAACTTTAAGCGGGAAACTGTAACAATTATATTCATTTATATTATAAGGAATCATACAAACATCAAATGATCTTATGTAATCAGGAAGCAATGAGTATAGCTTTATTCCTAAAATATGAACATTGTGAAGTTCGCTTATAACTGAGAGATCAGTTTTTCTATCGCCTTCGCCGACCGGACCAATCAAGACAAAAGACCAACTGGGTTTGGCAAGCGCGGCATATCTAATCAAATCAAAATCAACTTTATACGCGTCAAGCGAACCAATGAAACCAATAATGGGTTTTTTAATACTTTTCATATCAGAAAGAATTTGACTGGTTGAAAGTCTGGCTTTGGCAAAATGTTCCGTATCTCCAACATTTTCTACCAGATAAGTATTTGAATTATATTCCTCTTTAGCTTCAAAGAGTGGTCCTGATGTTGTTATAACAACATCAGCTTTCTTTAAAATTTTCATTTCGTTTGATTCAATTTCTTTTTTTCGCCGCGGATCCGAGTAAGCAGGAAAAGCGGAAAACTGATCTACGCAGTCATAAAGAATGAATTTTTCACCGGTTTTACCCAAAAAATACGCCGCGTCAGGATGATAAATCCAAACAATGTGATCTTTAAAACCAAGCTTTGATATAAGACGATTAACTCCAAAGAGACGGATAAAATTGTTTATATTCCTAAGCCATCCAAATCTTGGAGGTAAAATGATTGGCGAAAAAACAGTCAGGTTAGCATTTTCTTTTCTAACCCATTTAAATAAATTAGAAAATTTTATTCTTTCGCTTCTCCACCATTTATACCATCCGGCAACACTTAAAGGCGGATCAACAAATAAAACATTATGGCCTAATTTTGAAACACGAGACATAATGTGCTGTTTATTGGTCCAAATAGGCGCGTCCCATGGTGAATCAGAAAAACAAATAATATTGAATTTATTTTTCATTTCAAAACTCCCGACACAATGTCTACTGCATACAGAGATTGCTTCGCTCCGCTCGCAATGACCTTCACTTTATCTTTTCCCTATTACCTATTACCCATAACCCATTACCTATATCCTTACTTTATATCATAAACAAAGATTGAATAACCAATTTTTACGACTGGCTTGTATTTCTTTTTAATCCATGAAAAACGCTCTTTGTCATTCACTAAAGCATTTGTAAAATTCGTAGCGCTTATCGCGTAAATCCCCGACGAATAACTGTGTCCTTCTTTGTCATTATCCAACAAGACATAATTTAATTTATAATAATCTGGATTGGCTGTTCCAAAATAAGATAGTTTTATTTTTCCAAGTTTATTCTTCACCTGATATTCTCTTAGTCCTTTTAAATCCTGACCCCAGTCAAGATTAGAATCAACCAGATACTTATAACCATTTTCAGGACCCCCAGCAAACTCGTTAAAATAAGCATTGATTTTTATTTTAACAACAGATGCCGCCAGAACAAATAAAAATGGATACATCGGCAAAAGATATCTGAGTCCAATCGCAATTTTATTAAAAAAGCTGATTAATATAAAAAACGCAATCGGTATGATAATAAAATAAAAATCAAGTCTTTTATCTAAAAATCCCCCCTCGCCCCCCTTTGTTAAAGGGGGGAATTGGGAGACTTCCTTTGACCCCTCTGTTTCCCCTCTTGATAAGGGGGCTAACTCCCCTATGTCCCCCCTTGTCAAGGGGGGAATTGAAGGGGGGTATTTCGGAGTTCTGGCTTTTAACACAGAGACGAGCGAAACTCCAATCAATATCAGCAAAGCTATCGGTGTTTTTATCAAAAAAGCAAAAATATAATAATACCACCAGCCTGTTTCCGAAGATTTCCCCATTAAATATCCCGGCTGGCCAAATCTTGAATGTTCAAACTGTCTCAAAAGACCTCTAAACCATTCGTTTGCGGGCACCGGTATTTCTTCTAAAACATAATAGACAGCCTTTCTGACTGTTTCAAATTTCTGGGGGATTACTTTCGCGACAAACCAAGGATGTTCGCCTCCATGCGCTTTTAAAGAATAGATTGGTCCAACCTTGCCGCCGTAACTTACAAAAATAACCAGATAAGATAAAAATAAAATTATAATAAAGTTCACAAAAAGCAAATAGAATTTTAATGATTTGCCTTTGAATTTTTTTGGGATCTTAACTGGGGAAACAAACTCATAATCAGAATTAATGGTTAAAACTATAATAAGTAAAAGATAAATTGGAATTATTAGAGGCGCTGAAAATTTAGATGCCTGCGCCAAACCAAAGGTAATTCCCGCCCAAATAAGATTTAACTTAGTAGGATTTTTGACAAATTTTAAAAATCTATAAATAGCAATAAAAATAAATACGGCAACTCCTAAATCAGAAGTTGAAAGTCTTGAATGGGCGAGTATGTTTGGCTCAAAGGAAAATAAAAATAACGCTAAAAAACCTCCCCAAAAACCATAAAGCTCCTCCGCCCATTTAAAAACAAAAAAAGCCAGAAGCATTGACAGCAAAACAATTGGTATCCTACTCCAAAAAACAATCTGATCGGCATTGTTGTTATAAAGATAAAGAAACGTATGGCCGAAACCCAAGGGATCCCGTTCATTCCATGCTCTATTTGGAATAACAAGTTTTGAGGGCATATGGATTACTTCATCATAAGTGGGAGACTCACGACGCATACTTGTAACAACCTGAATAAATATTACAAAAAGAAATATAGAAATTGTTAAAAAAACTTTGTATTTTTTTACGAAATCAGTCATGTTTAAACAACCTAACCTGAACAAGTCGGATAAAAACCAGAAATTCTAAATAACAACATCAAAAGCTATAAACTAAATCAAAAATCAAAGATAAAAAATTAAAAATACATATCAAAATGAAAAAATTATAATGCAAGATTCAAATAGCCAATAAGATTGTAGATATTTTAAGAACCCTACTCTTGTACCTCAAGCCTTCAGTCTATGATCCTCGAACTATTTTGGTATTCATTTTTGAATTTTAACTTGTCATTTTGATATTTGATTTTTTATTTTTGATTTTAGGGCTTATTTGGTGCTTGTCTCATGCCTAAAACACATTATTGTTAAACATCTTGCATCACAAAGTGCTAGTTGTTCCTTCTTAAAATAATATAATCCGACATTCGCTCTTCCTGATGATAATTAGAGAAAATATAATCCGTTAAAATTCTGGCGTAATCTCTTAGATAAACCCCGTCAAATAATATAATGTCCTGAAAAATAACATAACGAATTTTTTCCTTATCTAAAACATTAATAACTTCTTTTTGCACTTTTTCACCAGCCGACCAGTTCCCCTCAAACATAAAAATAAAACGAGTGGGGTTGGAACGCTCACTTAAAAAATATATCATCGCGCCATAAGGAAGAACAACTATTTTTTCATTCGGATCAGTTTTTGCTCTGATGTAACCACTAATGCCCTCCATTAATCCCGCGATTCCCGGATTAACCAAAAGGCGGCTTCGTGGAATATTCATTGCTCTAACTCCACCTCTTTTTTTAACCACAATGTTTTTGTATATACCAAGTAACGCAAAGCATAAGATCAAAGACAAAAATATCGAAAGCCCAACGGATTTTATTCTTTCCAAAACAACCGGATTTTGAATAAATCTTTTTAAAAAATCTCCCAAAGATAAATAGAAAAGATAAAACAAATAACAACCCAGCAATTCTGCTCCCGCATAACTGAAAATAACATAATCAAGCGTTGAGCGAGGATATACCTGCAAAAAAGTAAAAATTCCGAAAAACAGGAATAACAGGAAATAAATCAATTCTTTACTTTGTTTATTTCTAAACAGTTTTAAAACAACAACCGTTAACGAAATTCCATAAACAAAAACAGGAATATAAAAAACTATCTTAATCAAAGAATCTCTAACGCCAAAACCTCCAGAAAATAAAGGCAAAAGAGATGGAAACGGAATGGCTAAAGAGGTAGTAGTTGACTTAATCGCGACAAAAAATACTCGTGAAACAAGCAAACTTAAAGGCATATAAAACGAAGATAGTCCAAGAACAAATAAAACAATAACTAAGACACCTATTGATAAAGCAAAAATTTCCTTGAAAATGTTTCTAAAAAATGTCGAAGGTTTAAATCTAAATAAATCATTTCTTCCTACAATAGATAAATTACTTACAATTGAAAATGTTATCAAAGCCATCATAATAAAAGCGCCTATGTTCTGCTTGAATACAGCGCTCGTTCCAACAAGAATACCTACTCCAAAAATCCACCACAAACTGTGATCTTCCTTCTCCAGATAAAATGAATAAAATAAAAGAGAAAGAAATCCCAAAAACATCGCGTACCAATTGGGATACGAACTCATCCAGTAAGTGACCCAGCTAATATAAACCAGAATCG
>JACQXZ010000089.1 GCA_016208465.1 Actinomycetota bacterium | reverse complement strand
TTCATCGAAGTCTTTGACTCTCCTTAAAGCCATCTCGCCTTCGGGGTTGGTTTCAAACACTCTATTTTGCGAATCAACAATAGCAAGCTGACTATCAGACACATTACCGCTTTCTTTTCCTAGCAGTTCTGCTTCTAATTTGACGATTACAAATATTCCGTCTGCCTTTTTTGGCTCTCCAAATTCTTGCTCAATAGCCTCAGTTTTTTTAACCTCTAAAACTTTCCATCTAACCTCTCCGACCTGAACATTTTCATTCAATTTGACTGTTTTTGTTTTGATTTCTTTTGGGATTAGTTTTGGGATTAAAATTACACCAAGCACGATTATGATAAACGCAACTGCAAGAGCGCATCCAATTGTTCCAGCAAATCCCTTTAAAATCCATTTGAAAAACTTTTTCATTTATTCACCTCTTTTATAACCTTAAGGGACTGTTGAAAAACCCTCATTTGTCACCCTGAACTGATACGTAAGCGTCATTCCCGTGCAAACGGGAGTCCAGTCTTTTCTAGATTCCCGCCTTCGCGGGAATGACATTCAGCGTGACATTATTATCTATTTTTGACTTTTTCAACAAATCCTGAATTATAGATGATTTTCATTTCTACACACCCCTGCACCCCTCTTTTTAGAGGGGAATATTTATTTACTCACTCAGCTTGAGGAAAAACCAAATTTTTCTTATGGTTTTGACTTTCTCACATCTCACCTATCCACCCATGACCCATAACCTATAACCTATTACCCAACGTTCCCGCCTTACGTTTCTCAAGTATTGCTTCAGCTAAAATTATATCTTCCGGTGTTGTGATCTTTATATTTTCATAAGATCCATTTACTACCTTAATCTGTCCCCCGATTCTTTCAACAAGAAGAGCGTCATCTGTTCCATGAAATCCATCCATTCTGGCACGCTGATAGGCTTTCATTAATTCTTCGGGGGGAAATACCTGCGGAGTCTGAACGCTTATTAAGGTATCACGATCGAGAGTTTCTAAAACTTCATTTTTTTCATTTACTCTCTTTATTGTATCTTTTAAAGGAACACCAACTATTACGCCTGAATAACCATTAAGCGCTTCTATCGCATTCTCTATTATTCTTAAAGTTACAAAAGGACGGGCGCCATCGTGAATAATAACCGTGGTTGTTTCAGGAGGAATTTCGCGTAGGCCATTCATAACTGAATCCTGCCGCTCATTTCCTCCTGCTATTACTGAAGATACTTTATCGAATTGATATTTTTCAACTATTGATTCCCGGCAAAAATCTATTTCATTTTCGTTAACTACAACTATTATTCTATCTACTTTATCGCACTTTTGAAAAACATCAATCGTATAGCTCAAAAGAGGTCTTTGATTAAGAATCAAAAACTGCTTGTTTCTTTCTGACTGCATCCTCCTGCCCTTGCCTGCCGCAGGAATAATGGCAACTTTCAATTCAAACACCAGAAACTTCCAGACTTTTGATCTTGGTAAAAATCATTCTTCCCGCAGGGGTCTGCAAAACACTTGTCACAACAACTTCAACGTTTTCACCAATATGTTTTTTACCGCCCTCTATAACTACCATTGTTCCATCATCCAGATAACCAACACCCTGACCAGCTTCTTTGCCATTTTTAATCACAGATATATCTATTTCTTCACCCGGTAACACAACCGGCTTAAGCGCGTTGCTTAAATCATTTATATTTAAAACATTAACACCCTGAAGCTCCGCCAGTTTATTTAAGTTATAGTCATTGGTGAAAACAACACCTTCTCTTTCCTTCGCCAGACGAACAAGCTTTGTGTCCACATCAGAAAATTCAGGAAAATCCTGCTCTATAATGCAAACTTCCACTTCGGGTTCTTTTTGGAGAGCATTCAAAACATCTAATCCCCGCCTTCCCCGATTCCGTTTTAAAGAATCTTCTGAATCAGCAATACCCTGCAATTCTTTTAATACAAAGCGCGGAACAATCAATTTGCCTTCCAGAAAACCTGTTTTTACTATATCAACAATTCTGCCATCAATAATTGTGCTGGTATCAACTATTTTATCCTTCGCTGAAAAATGACTTCCTTTTATTGACAGCTCTTTTTCTTTTGAAGCAACAGATCCAGATGGACGGAACATCCTGCTAAAATCATCTTTCTTGCGAAAAGAAAGCCTCATCCCTAAATATCCAAAAACAACCAGAACAACCGCGGCAATATAATCTCCTATAATAGGAATTGCTCTTAAGGGTAAAGAAACAAGTGTGGCAATAAGCAAACCTATCGTTAAACCAGCTACTCCGGCGATTAGATCAGAGCCCGGTATCTTCTGAACATAGCCTTCAAAACGATTTAAGATCCTTGCCAGACTTCTTCCGATTACTCCACCCAAAACATAACCAATCCCGCAACCTATAAAAATAGATAGAATGACGCCAGTAAACCAAAGGGATTGTGTCTTTAGATAATCGCTTCTCAACAAATCAACTATTTTATATCCACTTGCGGCTCCCATTACTATAAATATAACCCGGATAACCTCTATCAACATCTTTAACACCTCCTTCTTTCAATCTCTATTCATTTATTTTTTGTAAATTTACCATCTCCTTTGGAATTCAGACTTTAGACTATAGACATTAACACTCTTCTCGCTGGTAGAACAGGCGTCCCGCCTGTCCTTCGCTCTTTGACAGCCGAGACGGCTGTCCTACTCAAGATGAAAAATTACTGTTTTGAATGCAATTTGACATCAGACCATATAACTAATAAATCCAAACGTCAAAACCTAAATGTCAAATGAATGTCAAAACTCAAAGCCCAAAGTGTTAATTTTTTAGTCATTTAGGCTTTGGATTTTATTTGAACTTTGGATTTTGGCATTTGAACTTTCACTTGACCCCTAGAATCCTTGAATCCTCGAACCCTCTTCAAATTATCCGCGATAACAATACACTCAATTCAAACAAAATAATCATTGGAAGAGCCATTATGCCCATTGTGACTGGACTCCAGTCCGGCGTTGCAATTGCCGAGAACACCAATATTATCATATATGCAATCCGCCAGTTTTCCCGCAAAGATTTTGGTGTAAAAACTCCTAGTTTTACTAACAACAAGATAACCAACGGTGTCTCAAACGAAATACCAAACGCAAATAAAAATAAAGCCGCGAAATTAATATACATAGAGGCTGTCAAATTTGCCTTAAGCATACCTCCTGCCTGACTAAACAACCATGAAATACCCACTGGCATAATATAGTTATAACCAAATACAACACCTGAAACAAAAAGAACACAAAGTAAAAAAATTGTTGGATATACATATTTTTTCTCTTTGTTTTTTAATGCCGGAGCCACAAACGCCAGTGTCTCATAGATAAGAATAGGCATTGCCAAAAAAACCCCTGCCCAAATTGCAATTTTAAATTTCACCATAAATGGCTCAAGCGGGCTTAAATAAACCAAGGTTATTTTACCAGCAGGTTTTGTTAGAATCCTGAGAATTCTATACGCATAAGAATAACAAAAAGCAGCCGCTATCAATATCGTAGCAAAAGAAACAATCATCCGGCGGCGAAATTCTTCCAGATGATCTATTAAAGTCATTTTTAAATCCGCCACTAATTAGCCCCCTACCCTCTATTCCTCTTTGGAATCTTTTTCTTCTTCAGCAGAACTCTCGGTTTCATTCTTTGTTTCGCTTTCTATTTCCTGAGTGCCCTTTTTGAATTCTCTTAAGGCTTTTCCGATTGATGAACCAATTTCAGGTATTTTCTTTGGTCCAAAAATTACAATCGCGATAATCAGAATAATTACAAGCTCTGGAACCCCTAAGCCAAGTAAAACTGCCTGTTGAACCGGACCACCCAAATTTAACATTGTAATCCTCCTATCCCGAACGAGTCGAAATTTTAAATTGTAAATTGTAAATTTTTGAATTACCTCTCACATTTCTCACCTTACCAACTTTCCTGTCTACTTTCCAAACATTATAATTCTATCTATATCCTATACCCGCGTTTCGTACTTAACCCATAGCCCATAACCTATTGCCTGTCACCCCTTACCAAGAATATATTATCAAAACACCAATAACTTTTCTACCTGAGTGTAAAACATTAATTATTCTTTCCACCCAAACTTTCCAACCAGCGGCACGAAAACACAACTGCCAAGCTCGGTTATCTTTGTTTTTTCTCCATTTTTCTCTAACAAAATAAGCATTTGAAGATAACTTGTTCCTATTGGAGCAACCAACCTTCCTCCATCGCCCAATTGCTCAATAAGCGGAGGTGGAATTTTTGGTGTGCCGGCAGTTACAATTATTCTATCATAAGGAGCGTAGAGAGATAAACCTTCTGTTCCGTCCCCAATAATTACCTTAATATTCTTAATTCCCAACTCGTCATAAATTTTCTCAACCCGCTCCGCCAAAACCTTATGACGCTCAATTGTATAAACTTCTTTTGAAAGTTTAGCCAGAATTGCGCCCTGATAACCAGAACCAGTTCCTATCTCTAAAACCTTCTCCTCGCCCTTTAAAGAAAGAATTTCTGTCATCCATGCCACCATATATGGCTGGGAAATTGTCTGGCCTTCACCAATTGAAAGCGGATAGTCACCGTATGCTAAATCCCTGTCAGCATATAAAACGAACAAATGACGGGGAATCTCAAGCATCGCTTCAATTACACACTTATCTTTAATGCCCCGGCCTATTATTTGATCGTTAACCATTCGTTCTCTTGCTTCTTTGTAATCCATTTTAATCGCCTATTAGTAACTTCTATCCCAAAAGAACTTTAACCTTTAGAAACATGCTTTCTGCTAGAAGTCAAAAATCAAAGATAAAAAATCAAAAATACATATTAAAATTAAAAAATTATTTATCGCTATTCAAATAAATATATAAAAAGTTATTTATTTAACAATCTTTTTCTTAAAGAAACTATAGTCATTAAGATTATTTTTAAATTTTGATTTGTCATTTTAATTTTTGAGTTTTTATTTTTAATTTATGTAAGCTAATAGCTTTTTCCGAAAAAATATTCTTTTTGTTATAATAATCCAAAATGCCTTTATAAAAAATAATTTTCAGGAAAATTTAACGATGAAATCAAATCTATTAATTGGAACTTCTGGATTTAGTTATAACCACTGGAAAAATATTTTTTACCCGGAAGACGTAAAAAATCATGACTGGTTAATTTTCTATGCGAAACATTTCGACACTGTAGAGATAAACAGCTCTTTCTACCATCTTCCCTCAAAAGAAATATTCACAAGATGGAGAAAAATAACTCCGCCAAATTTTATTTTCTCAGTAAAAGGAAGCCGTTTTATTACCCATATTAAAAAATTAAATGAAATAGAAGAACCGGTGGAAAACTTTTTAAAAAACGTCTCAGAGTTAAAAGAAAAGCTGGGCCCGATTTTGTTTCAGTTTCCTCCCAACTGGGAAATTAACCTTAACCGATTTGAAAACTTCTTAAAAATTCTCCCAGACCAGTTCAAATATGCTTTTGAATTTAGAAATAAAAGCTGGTTTAATAACTCAATATACAGCCTGCTCAAAAGGAAAAAATCCGCTCTTTGTATAAGCAGTTCGCCGTCTTTCCCTTCTGAAAAAATAATTACTTCCACTTTTACATTTATCAGAATGCATGGTGGAAGTGAACCTTACGGATCTTGTTATTCAACTAAGGAATTAAAAATGTGGGCAGAAGAAATTAGAGAATTCCTTGCTCAGAAAATAGATGTTTTTGTTTACTTTAACAACGATGCTTATGGGTACGCAATAAAAAATGCTCTGGAGCTTTCTTCTTTATTACTTTAGGCTTTCCAGTTCTTTTTTAACGTTTTCTGCTTCAAGACCATCAGGACTGACTTTCAAAAAACTCTCCCAAGCATTCTTAAATGAAGGAATATCGTTTTTCTTTTTATAAGCAACTCCTAAATTATACCATGCCTTTGAGTGTTTGGGATTCACCTCTGTGGCCTTCTTAAACTCCCTGATAGCTTCGTCTGTATAATTAAGATTAAAATAAGCAATTCCCATATCAACTCTTACATCTACATTACTGGAATCAATATCAAGAGCTTTCTGATAAGAATTTATTGCCTCCTTGTAATTACCGCCGTCAAAATAGTTATTGCCTTCTGTAATAAATCCCTGCATCTCTATGGCTTTTTGCTGATCTGGCTGATTTTTAACATTTCCTATCTGACGATTTGAACCAGCCGGACCCCTTGAAGACGACAAATTCATAGCCAGAATAACATACGACGCCGCAAAAACAACTGCCAGACCAATTGCCCCCACTTTTGAAATTAGCGAAATTTTCTTTTTATCAAGTAACATCTAGTTCCTCCAATAATTTATTTTCTAAAAACCTCAACAATAACAGGTTTAAATTTACCTGTTTTAGCAACCTTTTTGTCAATTCTTTTTATTAACATATATGAAACTCCAAAAAAAACAAAACCAAAAATTATTCCCAAAGCCTCAAGTAATCCCGGCTTATTTAAAACAAACGCAATTCCTAAACCGAAAAGATAACCAAAAATAAAGAAAACTAAAGGAATAACGTAAATCACAAAAGCCGCTTTAAGCAGAACTTTTGGCTCAAGAACAATTTTAACATTATCTCCAACCTTAGCGCCAATAGAATTTTCAACTTCCGCCTGCATTGTATTAGAGCTTGATAACTGACATGCGTTACATTTCTCGCACATAGAAGACCGCGCTATCTGAACAATTGCGGTTTCTCCTTCTGTTTTAATTACCTGACCTGTTTCTTCCATCATCAATCCCTTTAACGTCTCTCAGTAGGACAGCCGTCTCGGCTGTCAAATAATTTTACCCTTCGGGACAGGCGGGACGCCTGTCCTACCATGTCCGAAAAAACCTTTAATTCTTCAATTTTGACCTTGCAATTTCTGATTGAGAAACTATTTCTTCTTTGTCTAGAGTTTTCCACTCATCTTTATAATAAAGTATTCTGCCATTTACCATAGTAAATAAAACGTCTTCCTGATTTGAAGTATACACTATTGTTGAATATGGATCCCTGACTGGTTTTTGATGACTGTGTGAAATATTTACCACTATAATATCCGCCTGCTTTCCTGCCTCCAAAGACCCTGTTATATTATCTAATCCTAAAACTTCCGCTCCTCCAAGAGTAGCTATCTTAACAAACTTGCTTGCGTATAAATCATCAACTGATTTATTCACTCCTCTTTGAATAAGCAATGCTGTCCTCATCTCATCAAAAAGATCCATAGTATTATTACTGGCTAAACTGCCTGTGCCAAATCCTACTCTTAACCCCTGCCTTAAGAACTCAACCAGCGGAGCGACACCAGTTCCTAACTTGGCGTTACTTTTGGGACAATGGGCAATTGCTGCGTTATACTTCTTTAAAATATCTATATCCGCCTGACTTACTGCCACACATTGGGCCGCAATAGCTTTCCCTTCAAAAACATCCCATTGTTCGAGGTATTTTGTCGGACTAGTCCCCATTGGCTGCCAGAGAATTTTACCCCAGCCCATCTCGTCTCTAAATTCATTAGCAAGCATACTTGATCCATATTTAATAAAATCATATTCATCCGGTGATTCAGCAAGGTGGAAAGAATAATACAAATCCTCTTTCCGTGCCAAAAGAGATAACTCATAAAACAGCTTTGGACTCACCGTGTAAGCTGATTGGGGAGAAACACCAATCTTCAATAAGCTGCTTTTATTAACTTTTTTTCTCCAGCCGCTTATTGTTTTCTTAACATCTTTAAGTCTCTCATTTAATCCTGAATCATCCATTCCGGTTATTTCCAAAAAAGCTACACCCCTCAGCCCGCTCTCTAAAATTGCCTTAACACCAGTATCCGTTTTCCCCATATCGGCAACACAGGTAATCCCGGAATGAATAGCTTCCAATGCGCCTAATTTAGCAGAAATTGACCAGTCTTCAAGATTTAACTTTCTACTTTTTTTGGTTAACTGGATAAGCCACGGAGAAAAAGGAAGGTCATCGCAAATACCCCTGAATATCGTATATTCCAGATGAGTATGAACATCAATAAGTCCGGGCATTAAAACAGCCTGATTAAAATTAATTATTTCTTCTTCAGAATATTTTCTTTTTAAATCTTTTGCCTTGCCGACTTCTTTTATCTTGTCGTTTTCAACCATCACAGCGCCGTCGACTATTGGATCATCCGAAATAGGCAAAACCCACTTTGCAAGCAATAACACAAATTTCTCCTTTTTTAGGGCTAGAGGCTAGGGGCTATAGGCAATAGGATTGTATATTAAATCCCATAGCCTCTTGCCTCTTACCCATTGCCTCAATTATATCTATCAATCACAAATTTCCCTATTTTTTCTAAATCATTAAACAATTCTTTATTGTTTATATTTTTAACTGCCTCTATAGATTTTTCAACACAGAGCCGGGCAAAATTTTTAGTCCGCTCTAATGCCTCTGTGTCATTTATGATCTCAAGCGCTTCTTTTGCTTCCTCGTAAGAGATATTTTTATTCCCGACTAACTTTCTCAACCTGTCACGTTGAGAAGATTCATCCATCGCAAAAAAAACAGGCAGGGTAAGAGTTCCATCGCGCAAATCTGTTCCGATAGATTTTCCTGTCGAACTTTCCTTGCCGGATACGTCTAATACATCATCATAAACCTGAAATGCCATTCCAAGATTTTCGCCGTAAAGACCTAACATTTCTATTTCTTCTTCTTTAGCGCCGCTTACCAGTGATCCCAACTTGCAGCAAGTTGAAAAAAGAGAGGCCGTTTTGTTTTTAATTTTAGTCAGATAATCATCAATAGTCTGATTTATAGAATAAGCAGTTTTTATCTGCTGAATCTCTCCTACGCTTAAAGCCAAAGTAGTCGGAACCATCGCCTCCATAACCCGTGGATCATCATATTTTGCAAGATAGGCTAAAGCTTTTCCAAATATAAAATCTCCTGTTGAAATTGCAGCCGACCTTCCATGGGATGTATTAATTGTCGGAAACCCTCTCCTAAGAGAAGCGCCATCCAAAACATCGTCATGAACAAGAGTGGCCGTGTGGATTAATTCCACAGAAACTGCCGCTGGAATCAGTTTATCAATATCATAAGCGCCGATACTGCCCGATATCAAGACAAGCGCCGGACGCAGTCGTTTTCCTCCTGCCCGAAGAGTTTCAAGAGAAGTTTCATTCAAAAGAAAAGAATCGCTCGCTACAGATTCTTTCAAATACTCTTCGATCTTTTTTAAATCTTTCCTGATTCTGTTTGAAATAGGATAAAGACTGCCCAAATCTTTTTACACCTTCCGTATTATAGACATAATTTAAAAATGAACTACCTCGCAACAAGCTACAAGGTATGAGGTATTCAGAATACAGGAGACAGAAGACAGAAGAAATACAAATAGAAATATAGGGGTTAGTATTTTTCTGAATTCTGACTACTGACTACTGAATTCTGTTTTCATCCTCTAAGATTTCCCAATACATTTTTTAAGTATAAAGCAAATTCAAGTCCGCTTTCTATCTGCAAATCTCTGTTGAAAAAAGCTTCGTCAGGATCGATTCTGTTCAATAGAAAACCCGCAAAAGTTGAAAAAGATCCTTTAATTAAAACATCCGGATTTTCTACACCTTTCGATAAAACCTTAATCATTGAATTGTCAATTTTTAAAAAATATTTTTTATTAATATCAACTGCCTCAAGCAAAAAAATTTTACCATTTATATCCTTAAGACGCAAAGAAACCTGTGGGTTACGGCGGATAAGAATAAAAAGCAGGATTTTCATAATAATATTATGAATTCCCTGAGGCAGAAAACGAAGAATATTTGATAATTTATTTTTTGAGGTAACACCCATAGGCAAAATTTAGTCCTTCAAACGATTTAGTTAATTCAACAAACCATTTTTCCTGAATTTTAAAGTCAAGCGGGTTCTCGTAATACCTGTCCAAAGCTTTCCTGTAATATGTGGTTACTTTCTGAGTATATGTTTTGCTTCTCTGCCGCCCTTCAATTTTTAACGCATCAATTCCCGATTCTATAATCTGAGGCATTATCTTTAGGATATTCAATGACTGCGGATCCTGAATCGATGCCCCAAGTTTTCTGGTTGATTTATTATAATAAACACCTTTGCAGGGAGTAGGATAAGAAATCGCTTTCCCTTTGTCGTATTCATTAATTAAAGTATCCCCAATCCGAACTCTAAGTTTATCTGTTTCGGTAAACTTAACAAAATAAGGAGGCGAACAGGCGCCATAAGTATTAATTGATTCACTGGTTAAATACGAAGAAAGAAAACACCTGCCTTCACAATTAATACAAAGTAAGCCCAGTCCAAACACCTCAAGTTCAATATCTGTATTTTCTTTTAGTTCCTTAATTTCTTCAGTGGTAAGAATGCGGGGTAAAACAACCCTTTTGATATTAAAATTTCTTTTGTAAAATTCAATTGACTGATAATTTGAAATACCTGCTTGAACACTTACATGTAGTCTTAAATCAGAATATTTTTCTCTGGCGTATCCTAAAAGAGCAAGATCAGAAACAATCAAAGCATCCACTTCAAGCTGATAACCGCAATCAATCGCCTCAAAAGAACGCTTCAGTTCTTCTTTTTGAGGATAGCTGTTTACCGTTAAATAAATTTTCTTATTTTTGCGATGAGCATACTTAATTCCTTCTTCAACTTCATTTAAAACAAAATTAAGACCGGGAAAGTTTCTCAAATTAGTCGGACCGCTAAATCCGAGATAAACAGCATCAGCCCCGCTATCAACAGCAGCCTTAAGCGAAGGCAGATTGCCTGCCGGCGCGCATAATTCAACTTTTTTTAACTTCCTATCTTCCCAGCTTCCCAACTTCCATCCCCCTAAACTCCCCATCTTTTATATAAATCATGCTCTATTCCGACTAAATCCAAAACCTTGCCTATTATAAAATCAACTAAATCATCAATTGTTTCAGGCTGATGATAAAACGCGGGCGACGCGGGAACTATCAAAACACCCATCTTAGATAATTTTAACATATTGGATAAATGAATCTGGTTTAAAGGCGCTTCGCGGGGAACTAAAATTAATTTTTTGTTCTCTTTTAATATCACATCGGCTGTTCTTTCAATTAAGTTCTCTGAATTTCCATTTGCTATTCTCGACAAAGCCCCCATTGAACAGGGAATTACAATCATTAAATTATTTGAAGATGAACCACTGGCAATCGGCGCTTTAAAATCATTGTTATCAAAATAATTAATTTTATTTTCTGAATCATTAAAATAATCTCTTATGCTTCGCTGAACAGTTTCTTTTTCTCCATCCAGAGAAAATCCTCTCTCTGTTTCAAAAACAATCTTCCCTTTATCAGAAATAATAAGATTTATTTTAAAACCTTTAAGTATCAGTGTCCGAATTAATCTTTCACCATAAATACTTCCACTCGCGCCTGTTATCCCAATTGTTAAAACCGACATTTAATAAGTCTCCCTTTGGTATCTTGCAATTCAAATTCGTAATTTTTAGCAGAACGTATATGATGAGTCACAAAGTCACAAGGACACAGGTCACAAGTGAAGAAATTTTTAACTTGTGACTTTTATCAATCCAGACCAAATTCCTTCCAGCGTTTATCAACCTGCTCTACAATATCTGAATCCATCTCAATTTTTTTACCCCATTCCCTATCCGCTTCGGGAGGATACTTTATTGTAGCATCTATTCCCATCTTAGAGCCTAATTCCGCTTTGGGTGAAGCAAAATCAAGATAATCTATTGGCGTATCTTCAATTATCGTAGAATCACGCGCCGGATCAACGCGGGTTGCCAACGCCCAGATTACATCATCCCAGCTATTTACATCAATATCATCATCAACCACAATAATATATTTCACGTAAAGAAATTGCTTTAAAAATCCCCATATCCCCATCATAATACGTTTCGCGTGACCGGGATATTCTTTCTTAATAGAAACAACCGCAATCCTGTAAGAAACCGCCTCCATAGGCAGACTAAAATCAACAATTTCAGGAAATGATTTCTTGAGCAGTGGAATAAAAATTTTATTTATTCCTAATGCCAAAATCGCGTCTTCGCGCGGCGGACGGCCAGTTACTGTGGTTAAATATAAAGGATTGGCGCGATGAGTAATGCATTTTATTTTAAACACATTAAATGGCTCAGCCGCGTTATAATAACCGGTATGATCGCCAAATGGTCCTTCGACTGCTGTCTCGTTAAAAATCACTTCGCCCTCAAGAACAATCTCACTGGTCGCGGGCACCTGCAAATCTACAGTTTTACATTTCACAACATTAACTGATTTCTTCCGCAGAACTCCCGCGAAAAGAAATTCATCCAGTTGTTCAGGAACAGGCGTTGTAGCAGAAATAATCATTGCCGGATCATTTCCAATTGCTACTGCCGCGTCCATCGACTGATGACCCAGCGATGCCCATTTCCGCTGATGATGAGCGCCTCCCCGATGTTTCAACCAACGCATAATCGCGGTATTCTTCGATAAAACCTGAATCCTGTAAACACCAACATTAAAAATACCGCTTTCAGGATCTTTCGTCACCACAAGCGGCCATGTTATCAGAGGACCAGCATCATCAGGCCAGCATCTTAAAACAGGAAATTTGTTTAAATCAACATCTTCTCCTGTTAAAACAACTTCCTGACAGGGAGCATTCTTTAAAACTTTTGGAGATAATCCCAACATTTGTTTATAAAATGGAATTTTCTTAATAGCATCAATTATTCCATCGGGAGGTTCAGGTCGATCGAGTGTGCCAAGAAATTCTCCTACTTCAGTCAAACCGGCTTCATCTGTTCCAAGCCCCATGGCAACCCTTTTAACTGTGCCAAAAAGATTTGCCACAACCGGAATATTATATCCCTTTACATTTTCAAAAATTACCGCCGGTCCATTATTTTTAAGCAGACGATTTAATACCTCAGTGATTTCCAGATTTGAATCAACCGGCGCTTTAACTCTAACC
>JACQXZ010000088.1 GCA_016208465.1 Actinomycetota bacterium | reverse complement strand
TGCTGGATCAACTTGTCCTCCCCCTAATGTCTTCGCATATAATCCTTTCTTGACGGAGGCAATCATTTCACTAAGCTCATAAGAACCTTCTGCAATATAAGTATTGGTCATTCTCGGAATAGGCAGGTTGCGATACGACTGACGTCTTCCGTTTCCTGTCGATAATACTCCTGCCTTTGCGGCTGTCAGCCTGCTATGCAAAAAACCCTTTAAAACCCCTTCTTCAATTAATGTCGTCTTCTGAGCGCAGACTCCCTCGTCGTCAAACCTGAATGAACCCCAACCATTCTCAATTAACGAGCTGTCAATTGCTGTCACCAGCGGAGATGCGACTTTTTGTCCTATCTTGTCTTTGTAAATTGAAGCGCCTTTCTGAATAAAATCCGCCTCTAGTCCATGACCGCAGGCTTCGTGAAACAAAACTCCTCCGAAACCAGACTCCAGCACAACAGGCATCTTGCCTGTCGGAGCAGGCTTTGATTTTAACATAAGAATTGCCCTTTCAGCCGCTTTCCTCGCCATCTCTTCGGGTTTCTGTTTGTCAAAAATCTCAAAACCTTTTTGACCGGCAATAGTCTCTATCGCTGTTTGAATAATTCCGTCTTTGCGAGCAACCACCATAATGCCGAGTCTTGTTAAAATCCGCTCATCTTCGGCATAAAGCCCCTCCGTGTTAATTATCTGCACCTTTTATTAACAACTACTTCTTTGCTGGCTAAGTTTTTGCCAGAAATATTCCCTGCGATTTTTATTGCTTCCATTATGTCCTGTTCGTTAAACCCGTCGACACAGGCATATCCTTCGCTTCCATCCGAAATAATCCTGACGCCAGCACCTTTGCTTTTTCCATAAGTTGCTTTTTCCATTCTCCCGTTATCGAACTTAAGAATGGTCGCTGTTTTGTCTTCAACAAAAATATCAGCAAAGCCATTTTTTTTAAGGGAGGCCTTGCTGATCAATTCCTTCAATCTTTCTTTTTCAATCATTAACTCTCCTGTTCTTCTTTTTTTTACGTCTTAAATAGAGAAGCAGCCGCGTCTCGGGTAATTCAATTTACATTTTGCATTTTAAAATTTGCAATTCCGACTTATTCGGATTAAGCTTCTCCTAAATTATATTTTTCTAATTCAGACCTTAGTTCATCTATCTTTTTTCGAATGGTTTTTTCTCTGTCTCCAAAGGCGCTTTCAACTCTAACTGTCGTCTCCTCCAGTTCTGTTTTTGCCCTGTCTAAAATTTCTTCTGCGGAATCCTTAATTTCTGTCGCGCAATCAACTATTTTCTTTCTGGTTGCTTCTCCAGACTGTGGCGCTAAAACCAAAGCCATCGCCGCTCCAACCAGCAAACCAATAAAGAACCCTAATCCAAGATCGTCTCCTCTGTGCTGATCTTTCATTTTCTCCTCCTCTTTTAGAGGCTGTTGAAAAAGTGTTTTATTTGACTTCGGACTTTCCGTAATTAATGTAGTTGCCTGATTTATCAGGCATTCTTGGGCTCGATGAATCGAGCAACTACAAAATTCAGACTTTTTCAACAGCCCCTTTTAATGTATCACAACAATTTTTTCCTTAATAATACCATAAACCAAAGTAATTGCAGCAAAAATTATAGTCGTTGCTGCCGCCACTACCCCTGAATCATTAAAAATCAAAGCTATAAAACTGCCTGCAATCACACCGATTAACCCATTGCTAAAAGCAAGACGTTTTTCTTTTATCTTTTGAAAAACCCCCAGAGGTTTTCCCGATAAAAACGCAATTATAAGTAGCGAAACAATCAATACTTTGCTCCAAATCGTATACTGAATTAACCGCAGATTCATAGAAATTTTTCGATCAACAATGTTTAACGCTTCCCGAAAGCCTTCTTTTTTAATTAAAAGAAAGGCGCGGCCTGCGTGGGACGTTTCCGTGCCCCTTGTCAAATCTATTCCAACAATCAAAGAAATAACAAGAAAAATTATTCCGCCTATAATAATTATTTTTTTTAAATCTATTTTTTTATCAAAGCTTTTTAAAATAACAACCAGATAAGCCGCGCTTGCTGCAATAGCTCCTCCTACATTCGCCCCAATCTGTGGCGATCCAATACACAACACAAGAAAAACAAATATAAATAAAAGGAAATAGTTATAGTTCCTGTTCTTTGAAAAATAGGCATCCTTTAAAAGCATTAGTCCGATAATGCTTGAACCAATCAAAACGCCCATATATTCATTCCCGATCCCATAAAAACGCGCTCCTTCCATTGGATCAAACCCCATAATGGAATTTCTCATCAACAAAGATCCGCCGAGGACGTCTATTGCTAAAAATATTGTCGTAAGAATGCAGATAATCATTGGGGACTCAAGTTTTTCTTTTTCTACTTTCATGCTTATCGCACCAACAACAGCGCTAAACATTATTAAGAAAACAAAATTAAGATATACACTAAGCGGTGGAATAAGAGGCAAAACAAGCAGTGTCAGAGGAACGGCCAACAAAAAACCCAGTAGAAAATTAATCAGCTTGAAGTACAACGAAGACCTAGTTGGGTAAAACAACAAAACCATGGCTACAATAATAAGCATTGTGATTATTGCGACTATGTAAGAAATCAAAACCGGCTGTCTTGCTTGACCAACAGAGATTTTTCTTTTGTTTATCTCGGTCAAATATTCAATGGTTGATTGTTTCTGGGGTTCTGCTTTTACAGGTCTTCCTATCATCATGGGCGACGGTTTAATGCCAAAATAATTTAAAATCGTCGGGGCAATATCTGTGTTTGAAACAATCCCTTTGGTTCTGGTTGTTGACGATGTTAAGGTTCCTTTGTTTCTGCTTTTTTCTATCAAAATCAGGGGAGTAAGTCTTTCTTTGTTTTTGTATTCCATGAGCGAAGGATTTGGGGTAACCATCATAATCAGCCCCACGGAAGATTTTTGATCGAAAACAATTTTTTTGATCAAAATCATTGCTTCTTTAATCGCTTTCTTCTTTTCTTTTTTTATCACCGAATCCATGATTATTTCTTCGGCAAAATCAATTCTTGAAACATCCCCCAAATCAATAACCGTAAAATCATTTCTTTTTATAAGTTTTTGCGCTTCTTTTAAAAATCTTTCATAGTCGGTTTTGGTACCAAAAAGACGGCGTGGATCCTTCTTTAAAAATTCCCTGCCGACACTTCCTTCTTCCACCCGGCCATTTTTATCCATTGCAATTAAAGCTGCTTCCCGATGATGTTCGTCATCTTTGTCAGCGTTTCCAAGAACTGCTATTTTTAGCTTGTTTTCCTTCAATGTCTCACCAAGTAGTCCCGGAACAACATCAATGTTGGCAGCTCTGTTTTCTCTTAAAGTTTGGGCCAATCCCAGATATACCACGCTATTGTTGTTTGTTTGCTTTCCTGTTTGCCAGAGATAATAATTCTTGCCTGTGTTGCCGTTGTATATCTCGTTTGCGTTTAAAGCAAGTGTTTCAGTTTTCTCTGCCGGTTTCTGAGCAACATATAAGCTTGCTTTATTGCCGCTCCCTATAGTTAAATAACCGCTTGCCTTATTGTATACACCAACTGTCCTCGAGCTCATCAAGCCTAAAAAACCTTTGCCGGCTAAGTCTTTAAAGTAAACAGATCCATAATCAGACAAATCTTTTAAGGTGATTCCGTCCAGAATAAATAAAACAGCTTTTTTATTTTGTCTCGCTGTCTCAGAACCAAAAACTATAGGCACATTTGCAATTAAGAACATCAACACAAAAGCACATATTATTATTTCTTTTGTCTTCTTTAAAATCCCCACTTTTTCTCCATTTCAAAAATAAACTCCACCGAAAAGTGGAGTTTATTTCTAATTTACGCTAGACTTTATGCTTTCTCAACAATTGCGATTAAAATCCTTTCAAGTTCTTCCTCTGTTTTAAAAGCAATTTCTATTCTTCCGTTGGTCTCATTTCCCCTCACCCTGACTCTTGCATCTAAATAACTGCTTAATTTTCCCGCAGCGGTTTTGTAGCATTCAAGCTGAGCTTGCTTTTTGGCTCCTTTTGTGTCTGTAATATTTAACAAAAATCTGACTATACTCTCAACTTGTCTGACGCTTAGGTTTTCGGGAATAATTCTTTCGATTATTTTCTTTTGCTTCGCCGCGTCCTTTAAAGGAAGCAGCGCCCTTGCGTGCCCGGCAGGTATATTATTTTTTATTATTAAGCCTTGCGTCTCCAAAGGCAATTGAAGCAACGTAAGAGCGCTTCGAATAGTCGCGCCTTCCTTGCCGACAATTTCACCAATTTCTTTGTGATTCATTCCAAATTTTTCGCTTAACTGAAGATATGCGTTTGCTTCTTCGAAAGGATTTAAGTCTTCTCTCTGCAAATTCTCAATCAGAGCAATTTGTAAGGATTCTTCATCGGAAACATCTTTTACCACCGCGGGAATTTTCTTTTTCCCGGCAACTATGGCCGCCTTTAATCTTCTTTCTCCTGCAACAATTTCATAGTGTTCTCCTTTCGGCCTTACCATAACCGGCTGAATCAACCCTACTTTTTTTATTGATTCCACCAGTTCATTTAAAGATTCTTCTTCAAAGTTTTTCCTTGGCTGATTTAGATTGGGAACAACCTTCTCTGTTTCTATCTCCTCTACAATCGATAAATCAATTTCCTCATTGCTTTTAACCGGAATAAGCGCGCTAAGGCCCTTTCCTAACCCTCGCTTAACCACGCTCCATCACTTCCTTTGCTAAACTTTGATATGCTTTTGCTCCTTTTGATGCATTGTCGTAAAGATTTATGGGAAGACCAAAACTTGGCGCTTCGCTTAAACGAATTGCTCTTGGAATTATTGTTTTATAAATTTTATCAGGAAAGTGTTTCGTAACCTCATCAACAACCTGCTGTGCCAGCTTTGTTCTTGAGTCATGCATTGTCATCACAACTCCTGCTATTTCCAGTTTTTTATTAAGTCCTGTTTTTACAAGCTTTATGCTCTCCAGCAATTTACTTAATCCCTCCAAAGCATAGTATTCACACTGAATAGGGATTATTAGTTCGTCTGCCGCGACAAGGGCGTTTACAGTTAGCAGTCCGAGCGAAGGTGGACAGTCTATTATTATATAATTATAATCCTTCCTTATTGGTTCAACTTTCTCTTTTAGTCTGCCCTCTCTTGACTCTAAAGAAACCAGTTCTATTTCTGCTCCGGCAAGCTGTATCGTTGAAGGAACAACAAATAAGTTTTTTATTTTTGAAGGAATAACAATTTTTTCAATCAGCTCCTCTTCTATTAAAGAGTTATAGATGCAATTTTTTATTTTTTTGTCATCGATGCCTATTCCGCTTGTAGCGTTAGCCTGAGGGTCCAAATCTAACAAAAGCACCCTGAATCCCATATTTGCCATATAGGCGCTTAAGTTTATTGCCGTTGTGCTCTTGCCCACGCCTCCTTTTTGATTTACCACAGCAATAACTTTATTTATTTTATCGCCCAGTCCGCTTTTTCTGGCAATATTTTCCATATTAAATGATTTTTTGTCTTTTTTCTTTAAAAAATTTAGCATAATTTAATTTTTCTCCCGTGGATAAATAAAACCTTTATTTTAAGCATATATCATATTCTAATACAATTTAATAGTATAGGAATTTCCTTTTTGATGAAATTCCTATAATTGCAAAATGAAAATTTTAAAATGCAAAATATAAAATGGGTAATCCTTATTTTTCAATTTGCATTTTTCAATTTAAAATTTACAATTCAAGTGAGCGAACGAAGGT
>JACQXZ010000090.1 GCA_016208465.1 Actinomycetota bacterium | reverse complement strand
TTAGCCAGATCAATTCCAACCAGTGTTTCATCTTTTATCTGGTGACTAAGCCAATTTCCTTCAATCTGCCACCATGGATTTAGTTTTCTTGTTAACTTAAGGTCAATTTAGAGCATTCTCGCTGTCTAGGGAATTGGTTATCCATTGACCCTTTATTTTCCACCATGGCGAGATGCTTTTAATGCCTGTTTTTATAGTTCCGCCCCGGATTTTTCGACGATCGAAGAAAACACCATCTGGAACCTTGATGTCTTTATTAAACCATGTTCCTGTCAGTATAATTTTATCTTTACCGTTAATGGCTGCTTCGGCGTCTAAAAACGGAACAATACCAACAATGTTATGGCGCCAAAAAATAGTTTTGATTTTGGGTAATTTAGTCTCATCCAGATAATTTTTTTCGGGCACGATTATTAGATTAGCGCCGTATTTACGCAATTCCAGACTTATTTTATTGGCTATCTCCGATGTAACCAGAAAAAGCGAAGCAACTACGGTTGCACCCATAAATATTGCCAAAATTGTCAGTACTACTCTTTTTCTTTTGAATTTAATCATCTTTAAGAGAATATGTAGAAGCATCTACTCTGCTCCCTTAAAAACCTTTTTAGCTTTGACAAGATCTTTTGTGTTAATAATTATCTGATTATTGCTAAGTTTGGTGGTTAAGGCCAAAGGATTACAACCGCCAGCCTCACCGATAGTGGCAATGGGAATAGGCGCGTTGCAGTTTTTGCAAATAATACTGCTTAGGTCTTTTGAGTTCTGAGAGTAGCCATAGTAGCCACAAACTTCACATGCGTCAAATCCGCTTCCAATGTTTCTTTTTCCTCGTTTTACGAGAACAAATCTCACTTTTGTTCCATCAATTTCATAATAAAATTTAGTTAGTTCTTTATCTTTGAGAGACCCAGCTGGGATTTTAATCTGATTGTTGATAGAAACAGCTTTTGCTGGCAGCGGATCAGTAATTTGACTGGTTGAAGCAAAAGCGGTTGATAAAATAAAAACAGTTATAAGGATTAATCCGAAAACAGTCAGCGCCCAGCGTTTTTGATGAAGTTCTCCGGCTTTTATTTTTCTTTGTTCGGCAGGAGATTTTGTTTTGTCGGTTTTTATTGGTTCTTTTTTGAAAAGCTCTAAAATTATCAGGATTCCCGGCAGAACAAGAAGTCCGATAATTATAGCAATATCGGTGCTTTCCCGAACAATAAAGCCGATAATATCAAATTCAAGCCTGCTGAATACTGGAAGAATACCAACTTCAGTCCATTCATGAATTCCGCTCGCGAAGAGTTTGATAGCAAGGATTAAAAGCGCTAATCCGGTTATCTCAAAGAATCTTTTTAAATCTATTTTTAAACTGCCTTTAATAAAAGCTGTGCCAAAAGCAATCGCTAAGATTAATCCCAAGACAGCTCCGACAGAGGTTAAAACATGGCTCGCGCTGGCAAATGAAAGCGCGGTCAGAAACAGAACTGTTTCAATTCCCTCCCGGAAGATCATAAAGAAAGTGAAGACAAAAAGACCAATGCTTTGTGTTAGATAATTTTGTTTTTCTGTGGTTAAAGAATCAAGCCGTTTTTCCATTTTTTGACCAATGAATCGGCCAGTCCGCCACATCCAGATTACCATTGATCCGACAAAGATTGCGGCAGTAAAGAAGAAAACTCCTTCAACAAATTCATTCTCTGGATCAATTCCAATGAAGTTTAATATGACAGCGCTGATAATACTGGCAATAATCGCGCTTATTAATCCAGCATAGACAGACTTGTTTAGTCTGGTCTTGCCTGTTTTGTTAAGATAAGCAAGCAATATGCCAATAACCAGAGCTGCCTCGATGCCCTCCCGAAGTGTGATGATTAATCCTTCCATTGTTTTTCCTCCTTTTATTAAGGTATCCTTATGATATATTTAAGGTATACCATAGATAAATAATTAGGCTTACCTAAGTAAATTGTAACATTTGTGAAAAATTTGTCAATAATAATTTATTAATAGTCCAAATTATGTATAATATATGTAATTGATGACGGGATTTAAGGAGAAATTTGAAATTGGATAATTATGTTATTCGCGGAACAAACAGATTGGAAGGAAAAGTTAATATAAGCGGAGCAAAAAATGCGGCTTTAAAACTAATGGCTGCCTCTATTATGGCTTCAGGAACGACAGTTGTAAACAATATTCCAAACATAAAAGATGTCTGGACAATGGTTGATGTATTAAAAAAATTGGGTATGGAAGTTAATTTTGATGATCATAACAGGCTTGAGATAAAATCATCTTCTTTTCTTCAGCATGAGACACCTTATGAATTAGTACGGAGGATGAGGGCTTCAATTATTGTTTTGGGACCACTTCTTGCTCTTCTCGGAAAAGCAAAAGTAGCTATGCCCGGGGGGTGCAATATTGGTTCAAGAAAAGTTGATATGCATATTAAGGGATTGGAGTTATTGGGCGCGAAAATAGAAACAGAATATGGTTATATTAAAGCGACTACGGACGGTCTTAAGGGAGCTATTATTCCTCTTGATTTTCCAAGCGTGGGAGCGACTGAAAATCTTGTTATGGCCGCGGTTTTGGCGGAGGGCGTGACAGAAATAGAAAATGCGGCCAGAGAACCTGAGGTAGTTGATTTAATTAATTTTCTTAATAAGATGGGCGCTGAAATTGAAGGCGTCGGGACAAGTACAATAAAAATCAAAGGCGTTAAATCATTAAAAGGAATTAATTATACAGTTATTCCTGATAGAATTGAAGCAGGCACTTATATGATTGCCGCGGCTATAACCAGAGGGGATATTTTAATAAAAAAGGCTCAGGCGTCTCATTTAGAACTGGTAATTAGCAAATTACGGGAAACAGGAGTGTCAATTAAAGAAACAAAAGAGGGTATAAGAGTTAAATCGTTAAAACGTCCAATAGCGGCAGATGTTGCCACTTTGCCTTATCCGGGTTTTCCTACCGATATGCAGGCTCAAATGATGGCGTTGTTGTCTGTGGCGAATGGAACAAGTGTAATTACTGAGAATGTTTTTGAAAACAGATTTATTTTTGTGGGTGTTTTGAACAGAATGGGCAGTGATATAGTGACCGATGGACATCACGCGATTATCCGCGGAGTCAATCAGCTTTCTGGCGCTCCGGTAAAAGCGCCGGATCTAAGAGGCGGAGCCGCTCTTGTTTTAGGAGCGCTTGCTGCTGAGGGAGTTACAGAAATAAGCGATGTTTATCATATTGACAGAGGATATGAAAACTTCGAGCAGAAGCTGAGACTTTTAGGAGCGGATATCAATAGGGTTTCAGTTGAGGCTGATGCTTTTGATGAAATGTGAAAAACCCTCATTCAAATCCCCCCTTTACCAAAGGGGGCAGGGGGGATTCCTGCAAGCCTGAAGAAAGTGATTTTAAATGTCTGAAACTATAAAGTTAGCGGAAGAGTTAATAAAATATCATACATATAATCATAACGAGATTCATAATGCCATTGGATTTATTCAAGGATGGCTTGAGGCTTGTGATATAGACGTAAAAGTTTTTAATCATAAAAGCCTTCCTGTTTTGGTTGCTGAAATCGGAGAAGGAGATGCTTCTGTTATTTTTCACGCTCATATTGATGTTGTTCCCGGTAAACACGAACAGTTTATTCCGGTTATTTCTGATAACAGACTTTATGGCCGCGGCGCTTATGATATGAAAAGCGCGCTTGCCGCGATGATGTATGCCTTTGCGGAGTTAAGAGAGATCCCCCGTACCAATAAACTGTTGCTAATAGTTGTTCCAGATGAAGAATTAAGCAATGAGAAGGAAAAGGCGTCTAAATTTATAGTTGAAAAAGGATTTAAGGGGAAATTCGTGATTTGCGGCGAACCCACAAATCTCAATATAGGCACGGAAGCCAAGGGAGTTCTTGCCTTGAAAGTAATTGTTTATGGTCAGGCCGCTCATAGCAGTACGCCTTGGCTTGGTGAAAATGCTATTTTAAAAGCAATTGAGTTTTTTAATAAAATAAAAGAACTGGATTTTACCAAAGAAAGCACGCTTAATTTTAAAGAACCGTCTATTAATCTGGGTAAAATTACAGGAGGAGATGTAATAAACAAAGTAGCAGACAGATGTCTGCTCGAGATAGACATTCGTTACCTGCCTACTCAATCACCAAACAACATACTTGATCAAATCAAATCAATTAAATCAGATTTTAAAATAGACGTAATTTATGAACAACCGGCAGCAATTATTGAAAAAGATAATTATTTTATTAAAGAACTCCAGAAAATAATTAAATCGAGGTTTTTTGACTCAGGAAAATTAATTGGACGCGATGGAGCATCAGATGTAACTTATTTTATTGATGGAGGTATTCCCGGAATTGAATTTGGACCAATAGGCGAAGGACATCATGGAGATAAAGAGTATGTAGAAATAGATTCACTTAAAGTTTACAAACAGATATTAGTAGATTTTGGAAAATTATTATGTTGAAAATGATAATATCGAAAATGGAAAAGGAGAAATATTGTGCTAGATATTAACGAAATAAAAAATATAATTCCCCACAGGGATCCGTTTCTTTTTATAGATGAGATCATTGAATTTGAAAAAGGGGTAAAGGCAATTGGAATAAAACAGATTAAAGAAGATGAATATTTTTTTAAGGGACATTTTCCTGATTATCCTGTTGTTCCCGGCGTTATTATAGTAGAGGCTTTGGCGCAGGTTGGAGCAGTTGTGATTTTAAGCCTTGAAGAAAATAAAGGCAAGCTGGCTTTTTTTGCCGGCATTGATAAATTCCGTTTTAAAAAACAAGTTTTACCCGGCGATAAATTAAAACTTGAAGTTCAGATAATAAAATCAAAGGGATCAATCGGCAAAGGCAATGCGGTTGCATATGTTAACGATAAAGTAGTTGCTTTGGGAGAATTGATGTTTGCAGTTTCTGAAACTACAAAACGGGCGATAGGCTAGAGGCAATAGGTTAAGAGAAATTTTATTTCTTTCCTACCGTATCACCTGTGCCTCCTCACCTATCACCGCTTTTCTACCCACATATATTATTGCTACGTCTCACGTTTTACGTCTCACATCTCACGTTTATTATGGATTCGTCTGAATCCCGGTTACGCTTTCTTCGGCATCAACTAAACCATAACCATAATAATTATCTATTCCAGCGACACCCAAATCATCTGCTGTATTTTGCAATATAGTTCTTACCTCGGCAGGAGTAAGAACCGGGTTGTTGGCAAGAATAAGAGCGGCAGTTCCCGCCACATGCGGAGAAGCCATGCTGGTTCCGCTTAAAGTCGCATAACTGTTACCTTTGTAAGTTGAATAAATTGAAACACCCGGCGCGGCAAGTTCAACTTCTGGACCATCGCTACTCCATGAAGCGCGGATATTACTGCTATTAGTAGCCGCTACAGCGATAACTGATGAGTATCTTGCCGGATAATCGACATCATCATCGGAATATGTATCACCATCGTTTCCAGCCGCGGCTACCACTACAACACCGGCATTATATGCGTTATCAACTGCATCATGAAGTGATTGAATATCTGAGTTAGTTCCAAGACTCATATTGATAACATCCATTCCATTGTTTACAGCCCAGTTAATTCCAGCAATAACATCACTCAAATAGCCTGATCCATTTTTGTTTAATACTTTTACGCCATACAGACTGGCGCTGGGCGCTACGCCTATTACACCAATTGAGTTATTTACTGCCGCTGTAATACCGGCGACGTGAGTTCCATGACCATTATCATCATTCCAGTTGGTTGGATCGATTCTTCCTCTTATTACAACAAAATTAATTCCACCTTTAATGTTTGTAACTAAATCAGGATGGGTTTTGCTAATACCTGTGTCAATTACAGCGACTTTGGCGTTTAAACCAATACTTACCGGCCAAGCCAGATCAGCGTCAATTTTGTTTACGCCCCAAGGCAGAGTCTGGGCAAGTTGGATAACTTCTGAAGGTTTACCTAAAGCATAAACCTCCACATCATCATCAATTCTTAGAACACCCGGTTTGCCTTTAAGCGCTTTTTCTGAAGCGTCATCTGGTAAGTAAACAGACGCGCCATTGACAATTGGTAAAGATTGCAAAACTGCCCCACCGGTTCCTTTAACTATGGCATCTTTGGCGTTTTCATTTACAATTTTCTGGTCAAAAATTACAATTTTACGACCCGGTTTGCCGTTTGCGGCATAAGCTGATGAAGCGAATATAGCAGTTATAATAAAAATTGTTAAAGTAATTAAAACTAGTCTTCTTTTCATTTTTAAACACCTCCTTGCTTTTAAACGTATTGTCATTCCCGTGAAAGCGGGAATCTAGTCTTTCTGGTTCCCCGTTTTCACGGGGACGACGTCTGGATTCCCGATAAAAGCATTCGGGAATGACGTATTGACTCATTATTGACTCATAAATCTTTCATATTATTTTTGACATAATACTTTTAAAATCTAATTAAATTTACATTTCAACCTGTATTTATATTGTATAAGGTAAATCATTTCGCGTCAACTTTTTGAATTGTTTTGATTTCAATTACTGATGCAATCAAATCCTTGACTTGACGCTGTTTTTTTACTTTAATTAGTTTATGAACTATTCAGCTAAAGCACAATTGATTATGGAATTTATTATGCCATTGAGGTTAAGGGGCAGTTATGGATAGGCATCAGCTCGAGCAAGTGCCGGATGAGTACAGACAACTCTTTCAGTTTTTCTTTGTGTTCAGGGCTATAGCTTTAGTAGTTGGTCTTCTATGGCTTATATTCAAGCTGAGCCACGGAATAAGTTATTATATTCCAGGGCTTTTTATTTGGGCAGGACTTCTTCTTTATACAGTGCTGATTTACTGGAAGCGCCGAGAGCTATTTGCTCTTATCATCAAGCATCCCTTACTCCTTGGTGTTGATATCTTTGTGTGCATTATCTTGTTGCTTGTATATAATGCACTAGATAGCGCCTTCTACTTCTATTCCATAGCGCCAGTGATCATTGCCTCTGTGCTCTTTCGCTTCAAAGGGGCGATTGTCTCAAGCGCCATTCTCTCTGTTAGCAATATTGTCTCGGTGTTGATTAATGGTTTTACCCTTCAAAGCATCTTCTCCCTTCGATACTTTTCGAACTTCTTGGGGCAGACGGCCGCCTATTTTACTGTTGGTTTTATGGTGGTTTATCCGGCAGATATGATTGGTGAAATTGTAAGACAGCGTCAGGTAATTAGAGAGCAGACTGAAAAAGAAACCATTTTTGAAGAGAGAACGAGGTTTGCCCGTGAGCTTCATGATAATCTTGCCCAAATACTTTCTGCAATTAAACTTAAAATCAGCCTTCTTTCTATAAAATCAGACAATAAGGAAGCAACCGTAATAGACGAGATAACAAAGCTTGCCTCTTTGGCTCTTTCTGATTTACGAGATGCTATCTATGCCTTAAGATCAGAAAACATTAATCAGAAATTAGATAAAATGCTTGAAGGACATTGCCGCCGATTTTCTTCAACGACTGGATTTAAAATCAAAAGTAATTTTAATTTTGACGGAACACATCTTTCCTCTGATCAGAAATACGAAATACTTCGCATCTGTCAGGAAGCATTAGGCAACGCAAGCCGGCATTCAGGAGCAGTCGAGGCGAAACTGGGAGTTAAAAGAATAGACGGTAAACTTAGCATCAAGATTGAAGATAATGGCATTGGTTTTGATCCTCCAAGTATCCAGTCAGGCATTGGTCTTTTAAGTATGCGCGAAAGAGCAGAGAAACTTGGAGCAAATTTTGAAATTATCTCAGCTCCAAATAAAGGCACACAAATATTGCTGGCTGTACCTTTGGAAGAATCAGAGGAGAAAATTGTATGAATTGTATAAGAGTTCTGGTTGTAGATGACCACACAATCATAAGAGAGGGAATTGTAAGCATGCTGTCTGATTTATCTGTGATTGAAGTAGCAGGTGAAGCAAAAAACGGAGTAGAAGCAGTAAGAAAATCCAAAGAACTTATGCCGGATGTGGTTCTAATGGATATAAATATGCCTGAACTTGATGGAGTTTCTGCTACCGAGCAAATTGTGACTGAGAATCCGCGTATCAAAGTTCTGGTGCTTACTATATCTGATGACAGTAAGGATCTTGTAAGAGCTGTGAAGGCTGGGGCTAAAGGATATATCCTAAAAGATGTAGATAAAGAAACACTTGCAAGTACAATCAAGGCAATCAATAAAGGTGAAAGCATTATAAATCCTGCTATGGCTGCTGATTTTCTTGAAGAGTTTAGAAATCTAAGCCAAAAGCAGAAAAAGAATCAGGACCCTCTTACTGCAACCCTTACCGACAGAGAGCAAGAAGTGCTCAAACTTGTAGCTGAAGGCTTGAATAATAAAGAGATTGCCGAGAAATTATTTATCAGTGAAAGCACTGTCAAAAATCAGGTAAGCAGCATCCTTTCCAAATTACAGCTTAAAAATCGTAATCAGGCAACAGCTTTTGCTGTGCGAGAAGGTATCACCAAGTCTATTTGAGTTAGGCCTCCTCTCCCTTGATGGGAGTTCCTCTCTTTTCCCCTCCTTGATGGGAGGGGATTAAGGGGAGGGTGAATCCTTCAAGATTGAGGTAGGCTCTTGCCGCAATATTGTCCAGTTGACCTATGCCATACGGCATAAACCTCTCCGATTTACCCACTTGACCCATGGATTTTTCTCATTTGTATATTTACTCTATAAAATATGAAGATAAGAACAGTGATAATAAGCAAGTACCCTGTGTTTAAAGAAGGGCTCAAGAAAGTGCTGGGACCAGAGTTTGCTATTATTTCATATTTTGATAGCGTGCCAGAGTTGCTGACTGCAAGTATTGAAGCAGATGTTGCTGTGCTGGATGAGGAAGTTGCAAGAGATCTGGATTTATTGAAAAGACACAAACCTGATTTGGCTATTCTTAAGATAAGTCTGGAGGATAACACAGGTTGTCTCTATAGCAACACCGACAGCACTTCAAGCGCACAAGTACTCAGTGCAATTCAAGGTCTTAAAGATAGATTCCTAGTTAAAAAATCTTCGGAGCTAGCGTGAGTTAGGATTAAATTTAAGGATATTGAAAATCAGGCGGGGAGCAAAATGGAAACTCTCTACGAGGAAGCAGTAAATAGTGCTAAGCAATTTGAGGAGAATGGCCAATACGATAAGGCTCTCGAAGAATTGTGGAAATTAAAGTTACCGCAGGATGAAGATTATCCGCATTGCCATTGAGGGTTGTGGAGAGAAAGGAGGTTTTAGGCGAAGCATTCGAGGTGGCTTCTAAGCTTAGTGTTACCACTAACTGCTTTTTTGGCAAGAAAACAGTTGAATATCTGGCTAGCCATACAAAAGATGATTAATACTTATAGTTTGCTATAGATAAATAAAAGTTTGGTCGGTCAAATAATAATGGAGGTGTATGAAAAATGATTAAGAAAGCTATGAGGAGATTTCTGAAAGATAGAATGACTTCATTTCTCATAGTTTTAATTGTGTTTAGTATTTTGATTCAGGCAATTCCTGCAAACGCGATAGATTTGCGTATCTCTAATGATGCATTGGCGAACGAAGCCCTATCTCACCCAATTGGATCAGATGGCGGTACATGCAAAGAATTTGTGAAACACGTATTTAATTCTGTTGCTGCGGCTGTTGGTTCTTCGCTTAGGATAGGATCAGGCTATCGTGCTTGCTATCTTAATGCAGGGGGTGTTGAGGTTTCTGGATCAGATGCTGTTAGGGGTGATTTTATCCAGATAAATAAGGACTCAGATCCTAAAAACTATTATTCTGGTATGCACTCTGCCATAGTGCTTGAGAACTACCATAACGGAAGTTTCTTAGTAATTGACTCCAACTGGAACTGGGACGAAAAAGTCAGAACTCACACCTGGAATCCAACAGCTTATGCAATCAGCAAAGGTTTATCCGCTCATTTCTACAGGCTTGGGACAATTGCGCCTCCGACGCCAGCTTATGCTTGGCAATTTATTTCTCAAACTGCCAGCAAGGATTTAGTTGGTCTTTCCCCCGGAGAAACTGTAACAGTAACCTTGACTGCAAAGAATGTAGGTAGTGCGACCTGGTATAAATCAGGTGCTAATCCTGTTCGTGTTGGTACTACCAATCCCCGCGAAAGACCAAGTACCTTTGCTAACAGCACCTGGCTTGGCTCAAATCGCCCTACGGGTCTTCCAGTTGACCAAGTAAAACAAGGAGAGACAGTAACCTTTTCCTGGACCATAACTGCGCCTTCCACGCCAGGCGAATATCGTGAACATTACTCACTGGTGGCGGAAGGCATTGCTTGGATGAATGACCCAGGGATTAACTATTATATTGTTGTTAATAACCGTTCCTACGACTACGATGAGCACTATTATGTCTGGCGTGATGCCGATCAGGCACTAAACAGAAGTGTTGGTATTGTGGCCCAGTCTTTTAAAGCAAAATTTCCTCTTATCAAAAGTGTTTCTTTTAACGGTGCTAATGTTTCCGGAGGGAAAGTTTATGTAAAGATATTTTCCAATGAAGGACAGACCCAGCAAGTTGGCTCAACCAAAGAAGTCATCGTCAATAATTATGGAGAAACGACAGCCATCTGGGATGAACCGATACCAGTAAATGTTGGTAATACCTACTGGCTTCAGATACTTCCTCCTGAGGGAACCAAGATGACTATTTATTTTAGTAAGTACAATGAGTATAGCGAGGGGTCACTTTATTTAGATTGGACAAAAGAGTCCAGCTATGATTTAAACTCAAGCGTTAGAGGATATCCAAACCCTTCTCGTTCCTACGACTACGATGAGCACTATTATGTCTGGCGTGATGCCGATCAGGCACTAAACAGAAGTGTTGGTATTGTGGCCCAGTCTTTTAAAGCAAAATTTCCTCTTATCAAAAGTGT
>JACQXZ010000033.1 GCA_016208465.1 Actinomycetota bacterium | reverse complement strand
CCGGTTGGATTTTTATCACTCAATGCAAGGAGGGATTTTTAAATATTGGAACAGTTGTTTTAAAAATCTCCCGCTTGCGATTAGAGCCATTAATAAAGACAGAAAATGAACTAATTTTTTATTAAGTTTTCAAAGTACACCGTCCCCTTAATCCCCTCCCATCGAGGGAGGGTAAAGATAGGGACTTAATCCCCTCCCATCTAGGGAGGGGAAAGATAGGGACTTAATCCTCTCCCATCGAGGGAGAGGAAAAATTAGGACTTAATCTCCTCCCATCGAGGGAGAGGAAAAATTAGGACTTAATCTCCTCCCATCAGGGAAAGATGGGAGAAAACAAAAAAAATCAGCATTAAAACTTTCTTAATGCTGATTTCTGAAATTCTTATATAACCCAAAAGGAATATTTAAATATATACTTTGTTTGCCTCTGCCTGTCTCTAGCCACTGAGTGTTGTCGTAAAACTTACTTGTTAGTTTTTGAACACAAGAACTGTGTCTCATTAATTCTGTCATCCTTTTCAGAAAAAAAATTATTAAACTTTAAAGGGACAATTATGTCTCAATGCTTTTGGTTAAAACCAACTGTTTATTTAGACAGTGATGCATCAGGTAGTGTGTAGAAAACTGAGATAAAAACTGGAATAATTTAGTCTAATCAATTTGCGTTTAGTTTATTCAGCCACTAAAAGTGATGATGGATGGCTTGAAGAATTAATTTCTTCTAGATTAATATTATTCAGGAATGGAAATAATTTAAAGGGGTCATTGGCTCAAGTGAGCTTTTGGAGGGATAAATTGCCAAACAAAATGACGAATTATAACAAAATCAGGACGAAAAATGTAATTAAAATGAGACTTTGGAAGGATAAATTGTAAAACAAAAAATTAATTATATCTAAATCAAGATAAACTGTGAGGAAACACATAAAATAAGATTGGGCGAAGACAGTGCTCCGCCCCTAAATAACTCGTGTGCTACATTCCGAGACGATCCCTGAGTTGCTTAACCTTATCTCGGCTCACAGGTAAAACAGTCTCGTTTTTGTCTTTCAGTTGGACTTTGTATTTAAGTCTTGTAGGTGAAAATACTGCTTTGACCTGACGCAGATTGATTATATACCCACGGTGAACTCGCATAAAGAAGTCATCGGATAACTTTTTTTCCATCTCTCCCAAAGAAAAACGGGCAATATGTTTCCTCTCAAAGGTATGGACATAGGAATAGTTACGCATCAAATTCACATATATAATTTCTTCCTGGTCAAGCAGATTCTGACCTCTTTCGCCAAAAAGAACAGGGATTTTTTCCAGAGCTTCTTTTCCCTCAACCTTCTTCGTCTGCTCATACATCCTGAGAATCGCCTTAACCCGAGCTGACAGTTCCTCTATTCGGAAGGGTTTGGTAAGATAATCGTTTGCGCCGAGCTCAAAACCAAACAACACTGAAACGTCTTCCTTCTTTACCGTTAGTATAATGACCGGCAAGTTTACTGTATCAGGGGCTTTCCTGAGCCGCGATAACACTTCCCAACCATCAACTCGGGGCATCATAATATCCAGTACTATCAAATCAGGCTTCTCTCTGTGCACCTCTTCAAGAGCCTCTATCCCATCCCGCGCAGTAACCACCTCATAACCTTCGCACTTCAAATTGAACGCAATGAGCTCAAGTAAATCCGGGTCATCTTCCACCACTAATATTCGCCCATTGTCCATCTCTCTCACCCCCTTCCACAGGAAAAACGCAAGTAAAAGTGGAGCCCTTATTTTTCTCGCTTACCACTTCTATTCTTCCACCGTGTTGCTCCACTATCCCTTTGGCAACAATTAAACCCAATCCTAATCCCTTTGAACTCCGTAATAATTGGCTTCTTCCAAGTTTATGAAAAGGTATAAATAGCTTCGGCATATCCTCTTTTGGAATTCCTACTCCTGTATCTGAAACGCTAACCGCAACGGTTTTATCACTTATTCTAGTATGGATAAAAATTTTACCTCCATCCGGCGTGAACTTTATGGCGTTACTTAACAAATTGCCAACCACCTGATGCAATCTTCCTTCATCACCAATGATCATAGGAAAATCCTCTGGTATCTCTACTGTAAGGCTAAGATTACTTTCTTTTATAAGAGGGAGACACTCCTGGACCACATCTTTTAAAACCTGGTTCAGCATCACTGGCTTTTTTTCCAATTTTAACTTTCCCTTTTCCAGACGGGCAATATCCATTAGCTGATCAACGAATTTGGTTAGTCGGCCAATCGATCCTTCCATCATTTTAAGTCTTCTGATTTGCTCCTTACTTAGACGGCCATATCTTCCTTTTAAAAATGTTTCCAAGTAGGCTTGAAGAGCGCTTAAAGGCGTTTGCAATTCATGAGAAGCAGTAGTCATAAATTCCGACTTCATTTCGTCAAGATGCCTAAGCTCCTGATAGCTTGACGAAAGCTGTTGATGCGCTTTTGAAAGCTCTTCCTGACGATTTTTTAAGTTAGAAGACATCGTATTAAAAGTCTCTGCCAATTGACCTAATTCGTCTACTGAGGTGGTTTCAACTCTTTGATCCAGATTTCCTTCAGAGATTCGTTTCGTGCCTTCCACTAACTGCAAAATGGGCTGAATAGCTACACGAGTGATAATGTGATAATAAGGATAGTCCAGCTTATTGTTGCTACAACAAAAGATGTAAATAATACAGTTAATATAAATCCTATCCGTTTCATAGTATAGTTAATTTGTTTTTTTGAAGAATAGATATCAATCCGGCCAAAATATTCATCTTCATATAAAACAGACTTGGAGACCTTGAGAATTTCCGAATCAAAACCAGAACGTCCTCTTTCAGCAATTACTCTTCCTTCTTTATCATAAGCTCCTATAAAAAGTATTTCCTTTACAGGATCACTCTCAATAATCCTGTCGATCTGGATCTGTAAATTAAAAAATCCATTGTTTAAAACATTTGGCAAAACCATTGTGGCGAGCATGGCTGCTGAATGTTCCAGTTGAACTTTTCTTTGGGTTATAAGTGAAAATTCCATATAATTTACAGATATGATAATTAAAACAAAACCAATGAATACCTGAGCGGCAACAAAGAGAACAGTGAGTTTTATTCCCAGACTAATTTTTCTAATATAAGACCAGAGTTTTTTGATTTTCAATTCCTGCCTCGTTTCATCTGAAAATCTCTTTTTGTCATTCCCATGCAAACGGGAATCCAGTTCTTTCTAGATACCCGCTTTCGCGGGTATGACAAAAGGGGTAGCAATGCTTCGCTCATTCTCCAACAAAAGAAACCATTTCTTCAATTGGATTATAAATATCAATTCCTTCTTTGACAAATTTATCTACAAATAGTCCTTTTAATATTTTTTGTCCTTCAGGATCCTCATCCATAGTTAAAAATATTTTTTCTAATTCTTTCTTCAGTTTTGAATCTAAATTAGACCTGACGACCCATGGGGATATGCCAAAAGGCGGTGATTTTTGAATAATTTTTAAGCCATCAACCTGTTTAGGATTCTGGACAGAAAGATAAGCAAATTTTAAACTATCAACAGCGGCTCCATCAACCTCTTTCTGTTTAACCGCCCGAATAGAATTACTATAATTATGAGTATAAACGTACTCTGAAAAATAACTTTTTGGAGTAAATCCAGCTTTTTTTATCAGGTAAGACGGATAGATTTCTCCGCTGGCAGAAAGAGGTTTTGTAAAAGCGAAACTCTTTCCCTTTAAATCATCGAACTTTACAATATCACTGTTTTCTCTAACTATAATATAAGAATAACGCACTGATTCTCCTTTAACTTGGGGAACAACCAAAAGCTCAACATCGCCTTCTTTAAGAGCTTCAACATAACTATCCGCAAAAAAAGCAATATCTATTTCCCCTTCTTTTATTAAATCATTAACTTCCGCATAAGTTCTTCGCTGAACCAAAATCACAGGTCTTTTTAGTTTTTGTGAAATATACTTTATAATTTTTATGTAATAGGGATAAGTGCCTGATGGAGTAATCATTCCTGAAATAGAAAGATGAATTTCATTTTTATCTTCTAAAATCGGTTGGTTTTGTTTTATGCCAAGTGTCTCTCTTTCTTCTTCTAAAAATCTAAAAAATGAAAAGACAAGGCTAAAGACAAATAAAAATGTCGCGACAACTGATATAGTTATCATAGCTTTATAAAAAGAAGACCTAAAAAATTTCAGCTTAATCACCTAACCCGAACGAGTCGGAACTGAAAATTACAAGCTATAAGTTATAAATTATATGTCATATCGACCGAAGGGAGATATCTTTATAGCTTAGATTTCTCGCTTCGCTCGAAATGACAGTGGGATTTTATTTATCTTTACTAACCATAACTATTTGAAACCGCATAGAAAAAATGGAAATTCCTATACTATACACTTATTGTGTAGCGTCACCCCTTGTGGGTGACCAATTAAATTAACATCGTATTTCTTTTGAACAGCCGCATAATTAACATCTTCCAGTAAAGCAAACTGAATTAAATTACTGCCCAATGCATCCATTGTCTCTTCGTTGGTGTCAGTCGAATAAAGATAAAATTTGTAACCAGTCTTTGAGCTTAGATAAGAAAGAAAAGAATTATATTGTTTTTCGGATAAAAATTGGCTGTATTTTGAATCTACACTAAAGTAAATAGACTTGCTTTGTCTATCTGAAGGAAGCTTATTGCTCTTTTTTGTCAGAAAACTTTCAAGATAAGAAGGATTTAGAGAAATCACGCAAACAAAAAGAAAGATAATAATTGCTATTATTGAAACTGAAAATAAAAAATATCGATATGATTTCATTTGTACCTACTTCAAGTTAGGCTCACTTCGTTCGCTAACTTGAATTGTAAATTTTAAATTGAAAAATGCAAATTGAAAAATAAGGGTTACCCATTTTATGTTTTGCATTTTAAAATTTGCAATTTTCATTTTGCAATTATAGGAATTTCATCAAAAAGGAAATTCCTATACTATATACTTAGCAAACATTACGCTAAGGTTCTATTATTTGAAATCAGAAGGATTAATACGATTTACTTCATCAATTCTATCAAAATATTGAGGTTCGGTGTTGCCGGGCAATTTCTTCCAAGCGGTCTCGCTCTTTAGGGGAAAGAAGTACAGTAATTCGGGAAGTCAATGCACCCATATTCAAATCCTCCTATATCTTATGTGTATATTATATATTTAACAACTTTGCTGTCAAACTTTATTAATGACAAAAAAGGAAGGTTAGCGGTTTCGATAAACTTCTCTTCTATGTCGGACATAATGTACCACAATAAGTTCTTGACTTACAATCTTATACACGATCCGATAGTCACCGCTGCGCAATTTCCGGTACCCCTCCCACTGACCATACAATCTGTCTCCCAGCAAAGGATCAATAGTTAGTTTCTGTATAGCAGAACCTATTTGTTTTTGTGCATTCGGAGATAGTTTCTTGATGTCCTTATGGGCTCGTTTGGTAAATTGAAGTTCAGCCATCAACGTATCTTTTTGCTCTTTTGTTTTGGTATATAACCAAATGTTTCATCGAAGCTGTAGATTTTTCCCGCTTTGTAATCTGCCTCGCTTTCCTTAAGTGCTTTCACTGCGCCCGGATCGGCCATCTCTTCTAAAGTTGACATCAGGTTATTATACTCGTCCACTCCCAAAATTACTGCATAAGGACGTCCTCGCCGAGTCACAATGAAACGCCGATGGGCATAGTGAGCTTCTTCAAGTACTTGCCCAATAGTATCTCTTGCTTCGGAAACAGTTATAGTTTTTGCCATCTTTCTCCACCTCTGCTTTAATATATGACAAATCGTACAGTTTGTCAAATTGATGTCAACGATAACAGAAGATTGAAGGATTTAGAGAAACTGCGCAAACAAAAAGAAAGATAATAATTGCTATTATTGAAACTGAAAATAAAAAATATCGATATGATTTCATTTGTACCTACTT
>JACQXZ010000082.1 GCA_016208465.1 Actinomycetota bacterium | reverse complement strand
ATAATGCGCTCTCAATGTCGCGAACAAGCTGTTTGGGTGGTTTTTCTGGATGAGCCAAAATGTGGATTTCTTGAATATTTCCTTCGTCATCATTAATCACCCGGGCAGCCTGAATGTTTTTAATTTGACGAAGTTTGTTTTCAACATCTTCTACCTTAAGACCTTTAAACTCTGCAGCCATTTAAATCATCTCGTTTTTTTATGATTGTTTTTGTGTTCTGTAAATCAATGACAAAGACTGCTAAAAACCTTCTAAAATCTCTTTTTCAAGTATCTATATTATATTAATTTTGGTAAACTTTGTCAATTTTTAAACCTAACCTCTTACCCATTACCCATAACCTATCTTATACAATTGGTTCAATCAAACTATAATTTTTATCTTTTCGCCTGTAAACAACATTTATTTCTTCAGTTTCTGAATTAGTAAAAACAAAAAAGTCATACCCTAGTTTATCCATTTGCAATGTAGCCTCTTCGGGAGACATTGGTTTTAGCGCCACTTGTCTTACATCCACAATTCTGTTTTTTGATTCAGTAACTCCTTTTTCTTCTGATGTTTTCATCATTTCATATAATTCTTCTGAATTACCCTGGGCTTTACTGCTATATGTTTTTCCTTTATATTTTTCAACCTGACGTTCTAACTTGTTTAGCACCATATCTATCGAAGCATACATATCTTTTGAACTTTCCTTTGCCCGAACAACAGGACCCTTGGTAAATAAAGTTGCCTCTACTGTCTGATTATTTGAAATGCTTGGATTTTTTTCAACAATCAATTCTACTTCAGCTTTTGTAATATGGTCAAAGTGTTTCTCTACTCTCCCTATCTTTTCTTCAGCATATTTACGTAAAGCACCTGTTATTTCAATATTTTTACCCTTAACAATAACCTGCACAAAAACCGCTCCTTTCAAATTACTGCAATTTATTTAAACTTTTATTACTTTCTGTTTTTTACAACTAAATTATAGTCAATTTTTTGATTAAAAATCAATATCAGAAACAAAGCCTCAATTATAAAACTAACTGAGGCTTAATTTTAAAATATTCAATTAAAAATTTAAACAAAATTTATTCTGTTGTTTCCGCTTTGCGAACATTTGTCGCTTGAGGACCTCTATCACCATCCGTAATTTCAAATTCAACCTCTTGTCCTTCGCGGAGCGATTTATAGCCCTCTTCCTGAATAGCAGAAAAATGAACAAATACGTCATTTCCACCATCTCTTTCGATAAAGCCATACCCTTTCTCTGCGTTGAACCACTTTACCTTACCTTTAAACACTTACATACCTCCTAAAAAAAATCTAAGCTTAGATTAACATAGATACTGCCTATGTGTCAAAAATAAATTAAAAACAAAATTTCCATAAAAAGACAACAAGGCTCCTGCTTAGCTGACCTGGTCTTTGCCCCCACACTCGCCTGCTGAGAATTTGCAGCTTGAAGCCACGCTTTCTTCTCGGTTTTTAATAACCGGCAGGACTTACCCCTAAACCGCACCATGCTCACTCCCAATGAATCAAGAGTTTACGTGGATCGTTTTGCCTGCGGCTAGCATCGACTTTCAACCACAGACCCAAACAGAAGCCTTTCAGTAAAAGCTTAACTTATCTGTTAAAATTTCGCAATGTTATTTTGGCTCCCATCGCCTCTAGCCCCTTGCCTCTCACCTTCATCAATCACGCATCAATCTTTGCGCGGGCAATTGTTAACACGCGAACTTCTTCCGCGCCTGCTGATTTTAACATTTTACTGCATTCATTTACTGTTGCGCCGGTGGTATAAACATCATCAATCAGTAAAATCCTTTTTCTCTTTATATTAATTTTTTTAGAAACCAAAAATACATTTTTAACATTCGTATGTCTTTTTTCCATATCAAGTTTATTCTGATCTTCCGTTTCCCTAACTCTGATTAAAACTGAAGCGCAGGGTTTACTTATCAAAGACGATATACTTTCCGCGATTAACTTCGCTTGATTATATCCTCTTTCAAGCTCTTTCTTTCTGCCAAGAGGAACATATGTAACCATATCAATATTAAAAAATTTCTTTTCTTCCCTTAAAGTCTTATAAGACAATTTCGCAAAAACATCACCTAAAGATTTTCCGTTATCATATTTAAATTTATGGATTGCTTCCCGCAAATTTCCTTCATAAAAAGCAGCCGAACGGGCAGTGGAAAAATAAATTGATTTATCCCTGCACTCTCTGCACTCATCAACTTCGATAGTCGTGGGTTTACCGCATTTTTGACAGACAGGCGAGTCTATAAAATAGAATGAAGAAACACAGGTGGAACAAATAGATTCTCTTGAATCAGATCCACACACATAACAACGCTTGGGATAAATCAAATCAATTAATGATCCAAATATTTGGTCTAATGCCATTATTCTGCCTCTTCTCTCCTACCTACTTGACAGGCGAGACGCCTGTCCTACTAAAAAAGATAATTCGTTAGAGGTTATGGGTTTAATCCTATGACCTATTGCCCATTACCTATAACCCAAGACTTATATTATATACTGCCAGAACATTATTGTCACTATACTTAATAATGTTGTAACCAAAATTGCCGTTGCTAAAAATGAAAGATCGAGTTTGTATTTTGTTCCGATGGCCAAAGACAATATTACAGTAGGCATTGAGGCTTCCAGAACAGAAATTCCTAGCATTTCTTTATTCATCTGCAAAACTTGTCCAAAAAGATATGCTGTAAACGGAGAGATGATTAATTTTATAAGACAAAGAAAAAATAACAAAATTTTATATTCTCTAATCCCTTCCAATCTTAAAGACAAACCGACTGAAAACATAATTAAAGGGATGGTGGCTGATGCTAAACTTTCTAGTCCACTCAGCAAAAAATTAGGCAACAGAATACTCTTTAAACCCAAACCTAAAACAAGAGCCCAGAGTGACGGAAAGAAAAGAATTTCTTTTAAACTGCTGATTAACGAAGCTTCCTTTCCCCTATATTCCCCATAAATTTCCGCTATATAAACACCCACGGTAAGAATAAGAACTACTGTGCCAAAAAAATCGTAGAAAATCGCTTTGATTAAATTTTCATTTCCATAAATTTTCTGAGTTAAAGGAAATCCCAAATAACCGGTATTACCAATTGTTGACGCTATAAGAAATGCTCCAAATGTTTTAGGATTTAGCTTTAAGATTTTTCCAATAACAAATGCTATTATTCCACATAAAAAAGCAACAAAAAAAGCTAAAACTGGTATTTTAAATAAAGCGAGAGTTGGTTTTGAGTTGAGTACAGCTATAAAAATAAGCGCGGGCAAAGTAAAATATATTATAACTTTATTTACTACATCTCTATCTTTTTCTTCTAATAAACCTGTCTTTTTACCTATAAAACCAAGAGCAATTATTAGAACAAAGCCTAAAATGAGATTTAATAAATCGAACAAATTATCTCCAGTTTAAATAAACTACCTCGCAGCAGGCTGCGAGTATCAGTATTCAGAATACAGAATACAGGAGACAGAAGACAGAAGAAATACAAATAGAAATTCTTCTGAATTCTGACTACTGAATTCCAACAATAAGAAAAATAAATCAATTTCTATAACGCGCAGCAAGCTATGAGGAATTGAACCCAAAATAGATCAAAAAATATTATCCTTTATCTCGCTATTTATATCAATTACTCTTCCTGATGAAATCTTCACGCTTGAATGAATAATGCTTCCTCCGCCAATTACGCAACCTTTCCCTACTACCGCATCGCTTAAAACAGAAGCTCTGTCTCTAATCTGAGTCGAATACCCGATAATGCCTCCGATTAAACTCGCGTCTTTACCAATGTAGCCATCGCCCCACTTAATCCCTTTATATAAAACCGCGCCCTCATCGATTACTGTATTGTTCCCCACAATGACCGGTCCTAACAATTTTACATTTTTCTTGATCAAACAATTATCTCCAATACAAATCGGACCTGCCAGAACAACCTGAGCCTGTATTTCGCAATTATCACCAATCCAGATATCTCCATCTATCAAAGTTCCCGGAATTTTAACCTTTACCCTTCTTTCAAGAGCATCAAAATTACCTCTTTGATATTCCTCCAGACTTCCAACATCATTCCAGTAATCTTTATGTTTAAACCCGTAAAACCTTTCATTTTTCTCAAGAAGAAGCGGGAAAAGATTTTTTCCAAAATCGTAAAATGAATTTTCTGGTATAAACTTAAAAATTTCAGGATCAAAAACATATATTCCACTATTAGCTAAATTGCTTTTTGCTTCTTCTCTGGTTGGCTTTTCCTGAAACTCTGTTATTCTTCCTTCTTTATCTGTAATAACCACTCCATACTTAGAGGAATCTTCTACTTCTGTTAAAACAATCGTTGCCAATGCTTTTCTCTCTTGATGAAATGAAACCAGGCCTGACAGATTAACATCAGTAAGCGCGTCTCCGCTTAAAACTATAAAAGCATTACTATCAAAAAAATTGCGTGCTTTTTTAACACCGCCAGCCGTACCCATTAAAGTTTCTTCGAATGAATAGTTAAGATTTATTCCCCACTTGCCTCCATCACCAAAATGCCCTTTTATCGCGTCCGCATAATAGTGTAAATTTGCAATTACGTCTTTGATTTTATGAGTCGCCAGAAGCTCAACAATATGCTCCATAACAGGTTTGTTTACAATAGGAACCATTGGTTTTGATATTTCTTCAGTGAGAGGTCTTAGTCTTGTTCCAAGACCTGCCGCCAGTATCATAGCTTTCATTTATACACCTCAATTTTTTGAGTTCTTTCGTGTTTAAGTTGAAATAATCAGATTTTAGAATATATCCCCTGTTGCAGAAATCAAAAATCAAAGATAAAAAATTAAAAATACATATTAAAATTAAAAATTATTTTCTGCCCTTCAGGGTAAATGTACAAAAGCTAATTATTTAGCTATCTTTTCATTTTTCTTAAAGAGCTTATAATCTTTTGGGTTTATTTTTGAATTTTGATTTGTCATTTTGATATTTGATTTTTTATTTTTGATTCAATAAATCAACCAACTTTTTTACAAAAGAGTTCAACACTAATATTCTAACCTAAATATACTAAAAAGACTAATCAGCCATTCATCAATCCGCAAGTTTCTTCACTTGTGTCCTTGTGGCTTTGTGACTTGTGACCCCATGTTTTAAGGCTTTCTGTAAAGGGGAATTTTGCAATTCCTTTTTCGGTAATTATACCAGCGATGTTCTTTGCCGGTGTAACATCAAATGCCGGGTTAGCAACCTTGACTCCATCTGGCGCAATTTGTTTGCCTTGAATATGGGTTACTTCTTCAGGCGCTCTTTCTTCTATTATAATTTCATCTCCTGATTTAATATTAAAATCAATTGTTGAAAGAGGAGCGGCCACATAAAATGGAACATTGTTTTCTTTTGCCAAAACTGAAACGCTGTAGGTTCCGATTTTATTAGCCGTATCGCCATTAGCCGCAATTCTATCCGCGCCTACAACCACTTTGTCAATTTTATTTTTAGACATAAAATAACCTGCCATATTGTCTGCGATAAGTGTCATTGGAATGTTTTCTTTCATTAATTCCCATGCTGTAAGACGCGCTCCCTGAAGAAGCGGCCTTGTTTCGTCCACATAAACATGGATGTTCTTACCTTGATTAAAAGCCGCCCGAACTACTGCTAAGGCTGTTCCGTAAGAAACCGCGGCCAAGGCTCCTGCATTACAATGAGTTAAAACATTATCTCCGTCTTCAATCAAAACCGCTCCGTTTTCACCCATTTTTCTGCAAACTTCTTCATCTTCATTAGCAATTAAAATCGCCTCATCAACCAATGCTTCTTTAATAAAAGATACGTCCAAATCTTTATTCTTTTCTAAAATATTTTTCATTCGGTTGATTGCCCAGAATAAATTTACCGCAGTTGGACGAGTAGAACTTATTGCGTCGCATATCTGATTAAACTGATTTAAAAATTCCATCTTGTCTGTTGATGAAATATTTTTGGCGCCTAAGGCAATCCCCATTGCCGCTGAAACACCAATTGCCGGAGCTCCCCGAACTTTCATCGTTTTAATCGCATCTGCCACACAAAGATAATCACCGCACTCTATAAACACTTCTTCGAGCGGCAATCTTGTCTGGTCTATCATTCTTACTTTTCCATTTATCCATTCTACTGTCTTTATTTAAATCACCATCCGGTTTGAAAGAAGAATCTGGTCAGGCGAGACGCCTGACCTACTTGTGACTTGCAACCTGCGATTTGCGACTTGCTTACGTTCCCATCTCCCATGAAGACAAATATTTTTCCTGTTCATCTGTGAGTCTATCTATATTGACACCCATTGACGACAATTTTAAACGGGCAATTTCTTCATCTATTTCTTTTGGAACAACATAAACTTTCTTTTCAAAGTTTTTTCCTTCCTTAAAAAGAAATTCTGCTGAAAGCGCCTGATTGGCAAAACTCATATCCATAACGCTTGCCGGATGACCTTCGGCGGATGAAAGATTAACCAGCCTTCCTTCGGCCAATAAATTAATTCTGCGGCCGTCTTCTAACTTAAACTCCTCAACAAAATCTCTAATTGTTCTTCTTTCTTTTGATAACTTTTCAAGGTCAGGAATATCTATCTCAACATTAAAGTGTCCTGAGTTCGCGATAATCGTCCCATCTTTCATAACTTCAAAATGTTCTTTTCTTAAAACATGAATATCACCGGTTACTGTAATAAAAATATCTCCCACTTTCGCTGCTTCAATTGATGTCATAACCCTGTAACCATCCATGACTGCCTCAAGTGCCCTAAGGGGACTTATTTCCAAAATAATCACATTAGCTCCCATTCCACGAGCTCTGGTCGCGACACCACGGCCGCACCATCCGTAACCGGAAACCACAACTGTGCTTCCGGCCATAAGAATATTGGTTGCCCGTAAAATTCCATCGATTGTGCTTTGTCCTGTCCCATAACGATTATCAAAAAGATGTTTGGTGTTTGCTTCATTAACGGCAATCACCGGAAACAAAAGAACCTTTTTTTCTTCCATACTTTTAAGTCTTATTACGCCAGTAGTCGTCTCTTCCGTTCCGCCAATGATCATCTGTGCCTGATCTTTTCTCTCAGAATGAAGAGTTGAGATAAGATCTGCTCCATCATCCATTGTGATAACTGGTTTATGGTCAAGAGCAGAATTAATGTGCTGATAATAAGTCTTATTATCTTCACCTTTAATCGCGAAAACAGGTATTTCAAAATCCTTAACCAAGGACGCGGCAACATCATCCTGTGTGCTTAAAGGATTAGAAGCGCATAAAACCGCATCTGCCCCTCCAGCCTTAAGCGTTCTCATTAAATTTGCTGTTTCAGTGGTAACATGCAGACAGGCTGAAATTTTCACCCCTTTAAGCGGTTTTTCTTTTTCGAAACGCTCTCTGATTGTTTTTAAAACCGGCATTTGATTATCTGCCCATTCTATCCGCAGCTTTCCTTTTGCGGCTAAACCCTCATCTTTAATATCATAATCCAATTTAGTCCTCTCCTTTTATAAAAAAGTCACAAGTTACCATGTCACAAAGTCACAAGTCAAAAACTTCAAATAATCATCTTTTCTATCCTTCCTCTTTCATCCTTCTCACAATATAAAAAAATTTTCTTATCTTCCTAACTTCCTGTTCTTCACGTTTTGTCGAGTAGACATCCTTTATAACCTCATTTGGTTACTTAATGCCCCTCACAGAACCGTGCGTGAGGATTTCCCTCACACGGCTCTTCAGAAACACTTCCTCAATACGAGGATAGAGT
>JACQXZ010000081.1 GCA_016208465.1 Actinomycetota bacterium | reverse complement strand
TCTCCTCTGACTGCTTCAAGCGCTACTTTTGCCTTGAAAGCACTGTCATATTTTTTGCGTATTCTTGTCATCCTGTCTTTTCCTCCCTAAAGGTTTTTGACAGGCTATCATTCACCTTAATGGTCTGTCCAGTTTATGGGGGGGGGTATTATACGCACGATTTTTTTGTACACAGCCGGTTTTTTTCTACTTGCGCTAGTTTATTTAGCTGTTGCCTTAGTAGTTGGCACAGCGGTGGGAAAATTTATCAGAAAACTTTTAGGCTTAGATTAAGAATAAATTTGGCATTGTGGTAGTTTAGACACCTCAAAGTCAAGGAAAATTCCAGAACGAATGGCAAAGAAGCAAAGAGGAGTTTGCCTGATGAGCTCTGTAGATATCGGAACAATAGTTTTTGTAATTATTACGATAGTTTATGCTGTTTTCTTTGACAGGTTTCTAAGACCCAAAAAAGTGTCTTTTTATCGCGGTATGTTGCTAGCAACGCCAGGACTTTTAGTAATTTTAGTTCTTTATGCTTGGCTGGCACTGGGTTTTTCCCTGCAAGAGATAGCTATCTTTGCATTGCTCAGTATAGTTATTATTCCATTAAAGGCCTTTCTTATAAAAACTAATGCTGATTGGCTTAGTAAATTTCCTTCAGTTCAAAGATGGGCTAAAGGATTTCTTGAAAAGAGGATAGTTTCTCAACGCAAGCGTGGTTATAGTGCCAAAGAACTTCAAAAACAAGGACAAATACCTGATAATGAAAAATTAAGAAAAAATGGATTTAGCGATGAAGAGCTTAGAGAACTTGGTCTTCTTGATTAAGTAGAAAATGAAAAAATTAATATCTCAGTCAAAAAACTTAAAAGCCTTGATAAGCATAGTTTTGATTATTCTTTTCTTTTCATGGATTCTTGTAAATCAATTTTTGAAGCAAGAATCATCTCAAGAGCAACTTCTTGCGTATATCATTACAGCAAGTATTCTCATTTTTTTATCCATTTACTTATGGAAAGTTTTAGGTATGTCATTTGAGCTGATATTTCTTGTTTTACTAGTTGGCATCGCCATTACTCTTTTTATGCAGCTTGTTGTAGCAGGAATAGCATTTGAGTTTATTGAGAGTTTCGAGTAGAAGTTTACATCTTTTGTCTATTACACTATACTTTGAAACAATGTGAACGATTTCGAAATCGGAGGTTTTTATGCAACACGATAAGTCAACAGAACTTTTTACAGAAGCCAAAAAATATATTCCCGGCGGAGTAAACAGTCCGGTGAGGGCGTTTAAGTCGGTTGGAATGGATCCAATTTTTATCAATAGAGGAAAAGGATCAAAAATTTATGATGTGGATGGAAATGAATATATTGATTACGTTGGTTCGTGGGGTCCCTTAATTTTAGGGCACGCTCATCCTGATGTAACGTCTGCTTTACAGAAGGCTCTTGAAAATGGCACAAGTTTTGGCGCGCCAACCGAGCTTGAAATAGAAATGGCAAAACAGGTGATTTCTGCTGTTCCGTCGATTGAAGAAGTTCGGATGGTTAGTTCTGGGACAGAAGCAACAATGAGCGCCATAAGAGTTGCCAGAGGTTATACAAAAAGAAATAAAATTGTAAAATTTGAAGGCTGCTATCATGGTCACGCGGATAGTTTATTGGTTAAAGCAGGATCTGGCGTGACTACTCTTGGTCTTCCTGACAGCCCCGGCGTGACAAAAGGTGCGGCGGAAGACACAATGAATTTTTCCTACAACGATCTTGAATCAGTTGAGAAAACAATTTCAGAACAACACGAAGACATTGCCTGTGTAATTGTTGAACCGGTGGCAGGCAACATGGGTGTAGTTCCACCGAAAGACGGATTTCTTGAAGGATTGCGTGATGTAACAAAAAAATATGGTGTTGTTTTGATATTTGATGAAGTAATGACAGGGTTCAGAGTTGCTTATGGAGGCGCTCAGTCTCTTTACGGGATTGATCCTGACCTCACCTGTCTGGGCAAAGTGATTGGCGGCGGATTACCTGTCGGGGCATTTGGAGGAAAACGGGAAATTATGCAAAACGTTGCGCCGGCTGGTTCCATTTATCAGGCAGGAACACTTTCAGGCAATCCGATTGCGATGACTGCAGGACTCAAAACCTTAAAGATTCTTTCTAGTTCAGGCGTTTACGACGAATTAGAGCAGAAATCTAAAACATTAAGTGAAGGGTTTAAGAAAAACGCGGAAGAAGTTGGTGTAGAATGTTATTTTACCAGAGTCGGATCGATGTCCTGTATGTTTTTCACGGACAAAGAGGTTTATGATTATCAGACAGCGAAAACTTCTAATGTTGAAAAATACGCTCTTTATTTTAGAAAGATGCTGGAAAATGGAGTCAATCTGGCGCCGTCTCAATTCGAAGCTTGTTTCATGTCAATTGCTCATAGCGATAGTGATATAGAAAAAACTATTAATGCCAATCGAATTGCGCTTCAGGCGGTAAAAGAGATGTAGAAGGCTTTATATGAATTTTGATTTGTTAATTGTCTCATTTTTTATAGGTTTGATTGTTTACGCGACCCTTGCAAATACAGTTTTTTTTAATCCGGTTTATCTGATACCTCTTGTTTGTGGTTTTGCGGCAGGATTGTTTATTGGTGAATACTGGCAGGGAGTTATTGCAGGATTTATTATTGGCTTAATAATAAATTTCTGGCCGCAGGATGCAGTTAGTTTAGATTTAGTCAATAGTGCAATTCAGATTTTTGTGTTAATCTCAGGAATTCTTTTTACTATTCGGATCAACAAAAGCTACCACAAAAATAACATTGTTATTTATTTTCTTCTGATTTTTATTTTAGTAAACTTTGTTAATACCACAATATTTCAAAATGAACGTTTAATTAAATTTGCTTCAGTTGAACCGTCGGCTGAACAATACGCCTTTGATGGGTTAATTTTTTTAAAAACATTTTATCTGATGAAAAACGGAAGTGATTATTATAATTCATTTAGTCTCGCCAGCCTCCTTGACTCAAGAAACGACAGAGCTCCTTGGCGCATTCAGTTTTTTCGAATGCCCACTATCTTTCTCTTTTGGAGGTATTTTTTACCCGCAGGCGGCGAGAATATAATTTACAACTTTGTCTTGTTTTCTTTGTTTTGTCTGATTTCGTCATTTTTATTAATCAGGAAATTTTCAGATAACAGAACAGCGATTCTTGCTCCGTTTATTCTTGCCCCCTATCTTGTTTATGGCGCAACTTCTCAATGGTTTATGGCAATTGAGTACTGGGGGCTTTTCTTTGCTATTATAGCAGTAGTTTTTTATGTGTATGACAGGTTGATTTTAGCAATAATTTTTTCTCTTATAGCGGTTTCAGTTCGTGAATTATATTTATTTTTGCCTCTGACTGGTTTTATCGTGGGAGTTTATAAGAAAAATTTCAAGGAAGCTATGTTTTGGATTTTTTCAATAGCTGGATTTATTTTGATTTATATTATTCATTATATTGCGGCAAGTTCATTTTTAGATTCAAGTTTAACCGATGCTTCAAGCTGGGGCGCTTGGTTTAATGGTGGACTTGCGTTTCTTGTCAGAACAATGAGTTTTGGGTTGTATTATTTTAAGGGAATGGAATTTTTTAGGCTCGCGTCATTTTTAGCTTTGATTGGATTATTTTTTCTTAACGAAAATTATAAAAAATTATTTTTAGCAGGAATTATTTTTATACCGTTGATTTCATTTTTGTTTATTGGAACAGGTTATTGGGGTGACTATTGGGGAATTATTTATATACCATTTGCATTAATGCTTAGTCCTCTTTTTCTGGATTTTGTTATTAAAAAGGGAAAATGTGAGATAGGTAGGTCGTAGGCTCTAGGGTGCAGGTTTTAGGGAAGTAGATAGTAAGTCACAAGTTGCAGGTCACAAGTCACAAGTAGGACAGGCGTCTCGCCTGTCAAAGAAGACAAGGCTTTGGAGCTTGTTGAAAAAGAAGCAGGTCTCCTGACTTGCTCAAGAACAAACTTTTGACAACACACAGGATAACGAAAGGATGAAAAATGAAACAAGTCTTTATCAATCCTAAAGGAGAAATAATAGTTGATGATATGCCGGTTCCATTGTGCAAAGACGAAGGTGTTTTAGTTAAAGTTGGTTATTCGCTGATTAGCTCCGGCACCGAGCTAATGAGTGTTAAAGATGGAAGTTTGGTAAGTAAAGTTGTTCACCAGCCTCAACTATTGTTAAAAGCTTTTAAAAAGATTTCATCTGATGGCATGCAGGCAACAGTGGATATAGTTAAAGAGAAAACCGAACGTCTGTCTCCAACAGGTTATAGCGCCGCGGGAATAGTTGTCGAAGTGGGTTCTAATGTTTTGGATTTAAAGGTGGGTGATTTGGCTGCCTGTAGCGGCGCGGGTTACGCGAATCATTCTGAATATATTTATGTCCCCCGGAATTTAGTTGTAAAAGTTCCTCAATCAGTCAGCTTAAAAGAAGCCGCTTTTACTACAATCGGAAGCATTGCCATTCAGGGCGTCCGTCGGGCAGAAGTGCAGTTTGGTGAAAGGATCGTTGTTTTCGGACTGGGCTTAATTGGACAGATTGTTTGTCAGATTCTTAAAGTTGCCGGCTGTAATGTTTTGGGAATTGATTTGTTAAAAGAGAAAGTTGAGTTAGCAGAAAAGCTGGGAATTAACAAAGGAGTTGTTTTTGATGATTCTTTATTGCTGGAAGAAGTAGAAAAATTCACCAAAGGAATTGGCGCAGACGCGGTTATTATTTGCGCCAGCACAAAAGACAGCGGACCAGTAAATCAGGCAATGAAAATGTGTCGGGATAAAGGCAGAGTTGTAGTTATTGGCGCGGTTGGGATGGATCTGGAAAGAGAAGATTTTTATGCCAAAGAACTGGATTTTTTAATTTCCCGTTCCTATGGTCCCGGAAGATATGATAAAAACTATGAGGAAAAAGGCATAGATTATCCAATTGGCTATGTGCGCTGGACTGAGAACAGAAATATGGAAGAATTTATTAGTTTGATTGAATCTGAAAAGATTAATCTTAAACCTTTAATTTCAAAAGAATATGGTGTAAACGAAGCGCCAAATGCTTATTTTGAATTATCGAATAATCCAAATACATTGGCGGTTTTATTTAAGTATGATCTGGAAAAAACAGAAAATGTTGTGGATCATATTTTTAAAATAAAAGAAGATGTTTCAAAGGATGCTTCAAAGAAAAATATAAATATTGGAATCATCGGAGCAGGTTCTTTTGCCAAGCAGGCTCATCTTCCTATTATAAAAAACATTTCTGGTTTTAATATTACCGCTGTCTCAACTGCCAGCGGTGAAAATGCTAAAAAAACAGCAAAGCAATATGGGGCCAAATACTGCACCACTGATTTCCACGATTTACTTAAAGACAAAGACATTGATGCGGTTCTCGTAACTACAAGACATAATCTTCACAAGCCAATTATAATTGAAGCGGCAAAAGCAGGGAAACATATCTTTGTAGAAAAACCGATGGCGATGAATTATGAGGAGTGCAGGGAGATTGCAAAAGTAATCGAGGGAACAGGCGTTTTGCTTACAGTTGGATTCAACCGCAGGTTTTCTCCTTTTGCCCAAAAACTTAAAAGTTTGTTAAAAGATAAAAAAAGCACGTTAATGATGACTTATCGTGTAAATGCCGGAACAATTCCTCTTGACAACTGGGTTAATGATCCAATTGAAGGCGGCGGAAGAATTTTAGGAGAAGCCTGTCACTTTTTTGATTTTCTAAGCTGGCTTTCCGATGAAGAGCCGGTTGAGATTTATGCCAATAAGATAAGCAGGACAGACTGGTGGGTAATTGAAAATGATAATCTGATTTGCACAGTCAGGTTTTCAGGAGGATCACTTGCTTCATTAGTCTATACTACTATTGGAAACTCTGATTCTGGTAAAGAAAGGCTGGAAGTTTATACTGAAGGAACAACAGCGGTAATTAATGATTTTAATGAACTTATATTAAGCGGGTTTAATGAAAATAGTTTTAAACAAAAAATTATTGACAAGGGTCATAAAAACCAGATGGAGTATTTCTTAAAAGTTTTAAAAGGAGAAGCGCCTCTTGAAGTAAATGTAAAAGATGGTGTTCGCGCGACTGTTTGTTGTTTAAAGGCGCTTGAATCTGTGAATAAAGGGGCTCCTGTTACAGTGGACTGGGAAGAGTATCTTAGGTAAGTTTGGCAGAATATTTAAAAATAAAGTTCAAATGACAAAGCCCAAATACCAAATAAATGTCAAAGTTCAAAATCTAAATGTCAAAAAATTCTTGTGTGTTTTGTAATTTGATCTTTGGATTTCATTTGAACTTTGAGCTTGGTCATTTGGATTTTTAAGCAGCAATTTGTAATTTCTAACCTTCAATTTCAGGTATTTCTTTGAAAGGTCTGATGAATTTTTGAGTAAAATCAAAATAATTAATGTTGCCGGGGCGAGACCTAATTTTATGAAGATTGCTCCGATTCATAAATTGATGAAAGAAAATCCAAAGTTTGATTCAACTATTTTGCATACCGGCCAGCATTATGATGAAAATATGTCAAAAGTTTTTTTTGATGATTTGGGGCTTCCTGAGCCAGATGTTTATTTAGGCGTTGGTTCGGGGTCGCACGCTTATCAGACAGCTCAGATTATGCTTAAGTTTGAAGAGGTTGTTAAAAAAGAAAAACCACATCTTATAGTAGTGGTTGGCGATGTTAATTCCACGCTTGCCTGCAGTGTGGTTGCGGCAAAATTAAATACTCCAATAGCTCACATTGAGGCAGGACTGCGAAGTTTTGACAGAACAATGCCCGAAGAAATAAACAGGATTGTAACTGATTCGTTGTCCGATTTTCTTTTTACTACCTCCGAAGACGCGAATATAAATTTGGAAAACGAAGGTGTCCCCAAAGAAAAAATATATTTTGTTGGAAATGTAATGATTGATACACTTTTAAGTCATTCCAGAAAAGCGCAAGAGTCTAATATATTGAATGAATTGAATTTAAAAAAGAATAATTACGCGGTTCTTACTCTCCACAGGCCCGGCAATGTAGATGATTATGAAACTTTTAAACGGATAATAAAGGCGTTGAGCAGAATTCAGGAAAGAATAAAAATTGTTTTTCCCGCGCATCCCCGGACAATCGCCAGAATTGAGGAGTTTTCACTGAAAAATTTAATTTCAGCAATGCCAAATTTGATTATTATAGACTCGCTTGGTTATCTTGATTTTCTTTGTCTTATGTCTAATTCAAAAATTATCCTCACCGATTCAGGAGGAATTCAGGAAGAAACGACTGTTTTAGGAATCCCCTGTCTCACTTTAAGAGAAAACACAGAAAGACCGGTTACTGTAAGCGAAGGAACCAATACTATTGTAGGAACAGATGAAGAAAAAATTACATCTGAGAGTTTTAAGGTAATAGATGGACAAAGCAAAATGGCAAAAATTCCTGCATTATGGGACGGTAAGGCAGCCGAAAGAATTATAAATATATTACAAAAGAAGCTAAACAATTAGAAAGAGCGAGTGGGTAAATAAATATTCCCCTCTAAAAAGAAGTTGACAGTTAACGGATGACAGTTGACAGAGGGGTAAATACTGTTTATTCTTTCCCCTCTAAAAAGAGGGGTGCAGGGGTGTGTAGATCAAATGTGCGGTATTTGTGGAATTTTTAATTTTTCTGGCAAATATGAGATTACAGACAGTCTGATTACAAAAATGCGGGATACGATGATTCATCGCGGTCCGGATGGTTTTGGCAACTGGATTTCTGAAGATAAAAAAGTGGGATTTGGTCATCGGCGTTTAAGCATAATTGATTTGTCAGAATCAGCCGGACAGCCTATGTCCAATGAAGATGATGCTGTCTGGATTGTTTTTAATGGAGAAATTTACAATCACAGCGAAATTAGAGCAGAACTGGAAAAAGCCGGACATTTTTTTAAAACAGACCATAGCGATACAGAAGTAATTTTACATTCATACGAAGAATGGGAACTGGATTGCGTTCATCGCTTTCGCGGAATGTTTGCTTTCGCAATTTTTGACCGTAACAAGAAAAGACTGTTATTAGTAAGAGACAGGATTGGGATAAAACCTCTGTATTATACAAAAGTTAATGGTTCTTTTATCTTTGCTTCCGAGATTAAATCATTACTTTCTCTTCCCGAAGTTAAAAGAGAAGTTAACGAAGAAGCCTTTTATCATTATCTTTCTTTTTTGACCACACCGGCGCCATCCACTCTTTTTAAAAATATTTACAAACTTCCTGCTGGTCATATGTTTTTGGTTGACGAACACGGCAGTTGTGAAATGAAAGAATACTGGGATGTTTTTACTAACGTTTCACCAACTAATGAGTCAGAAGAAATTATAGCTGGGAATATTTTAGACTCGCTTAGAGAATCAATAAAATATCGTATGGTAAGCGATGTTCCATTTGGCGTGTTTCTTTCAGGTGGAATTGATTCAAGTACAAATGTGGCTTTAATGACGGAGCTTATGGACAGACCAGTAGATAGTTTTTCAATTGGATTTAAAGATCAGGAAAAATATAATGAATTTCAATATGCCAGACAAGTGGCAAAAGAATTTAAGACTAACCACAAAGAGATATTGATTGATGTTAATGATCTTATCGAATTTTTGCCGAAGCTTGTTTATTATCAGGATGAGCCAATCGCGGATCCGGTTTGTGTTCCTCTTTATTATCTGGCTAAATTAGCTAAAGATAACGGAGTAACTGTTTGTCAGGTAGGAGAAGGAAGCGATGAACTTTTTTGCGGTTATCCTTACTGGGGGTCTGTTCTGAGATTGTCAGGATTAAACAGTTTACCGTTTCCAAATATATTTAGGCAGACAGGACTCTTATTGCTTTCAATTCTTGGAAAAGAGGAAACCAGTTATTATGAGCTTTTAAGGCGCGCTTCAAATAAAGAACCAATATTTTGGGGTGGCGCTGAAGCGTTTGTGGAATGGCAAAAGAAAAAGTTACTTTCGCCTGGATTAAAAGACAAGTTCCATAATTATTCATCAGCAGAAGTAATTCTTTCTTACCAAAAACAATTTAAAGAAAGATCTGATGGTTTGTCCCATCTTAATTGGATGAGCTATTTGGACCTAAAATTACGTCTTCCTGAACTGCTTCTTATGCGGGTTGACAAGATGACAATGGCAACTTCTCTTGAGGGACGTGTTCCGTTTTTGGATCATAAATTTGTTGAGACAGCTATGTCTATTCCTGAATCAATCAAATTTAAAAACGGAGAATTGAAATACATTCTTAAAAAAGCGGTTAAATCTGTTATTCCGGACGAAATCATTTATCGGGAAAAACAAGGTTTTGGTGTCCCGGTTATGGAATGGTTTTTTGCTGAATTGGGTGAATTGTCCCGCAAAAAACTTATTTCATTTTGCAAACGGACAAATTATTTTAATTCAGAGGAAGTTGAATCATTAATTAATAAAAAAGACAGCAGTCAGGTCTGGTATTTGCTTAATTTTGTTCTATGGCACGAGAAATGGATCGAGGGAATTGATGCTTAATGGAGACGGTGTCGACAATTTAAATTTTAATATGGATTATTTTATCAACCGGGTTAAAAATTCTGTTTTTGTTCGCAATGTTTCTTTGACTATTGGAACAAAATTAGCGATAGTAATTGTAAGTTTTTTTTCGAGCATAATCACTGCCAGATATTTAGGCCCAAAAGGACGGGGAATTCTGGTTGTTCTGATGTCGTTTGTAGCAATTGGAACTCAATTCGGTAATTTTGGTCTCCACTCAGCTAATACTTATTTTGTTGCAAAAAAAGAAGAACTTTTACCCAGAATAATTGGCAACACTCTTTGGCTTAGTCTGGGTGGAGGTTTTTTGATTTCGATAATTATGCTTATAGTTCTTTACTTTAATCCAAAATTTGCTTCGGGTGTCCCTTTTTTGCTTATAATTATTTCGATTGTCACTATTCCTTTTGGACTTTTTTTTATGTTGGGCGAAAATATTCTTATTGGTGTTCATCAAATTAAATTGTTTAATTTCTTTGAATTTATAAACAGGATTTTGCCCTTTTTTGTAATTACTTTATTGCTTGTGTTTTTTGGACAAAAAGTAGAGGCTGTTGTTGTAAGCATTGCTATTTTGACAATTCTACTTACCATTTTGCTTTTTGAACGGCTCAGAGCTTTAACGGTGAAAAAAATCAGTTTTGATTTTTTTCTATTGAAAGAAATGCTGGCTTATGGTATCAAGGCATATCTGGCAGCTCTGTTTTCTTTTCTGGTAATTCGGTTTGATATGTTGATGGTGAATTATTATTGATGCTTTTTTCAAAAGTAAGCAGAATGGAAAGAGGGAGCTGGAGTTTTACAAAAAGAGTTGTTTTGGCTACAGCGGTAATGATGGTATTTATTTGTTTAAGCGCCGGATTGTTAGCTCAGCCTTTTATTGGTTTCTTTTACGGAGAAGCTTTTAAAAATTCCGTTAAAGCTCTTTGGTGGCTTTTGCCGGGCATGTTTAGTTTGAGTATTAGTACTATTTATATGAATTTTTTAGCAGGCAAGGGTATGCCCTTAGTGGCTGTAATTATTCCTTTGATTGCTTTTCTTGCAAATTTTATTTTAAATTTATTTATGATACCATTATTAGGAATTTCCGGAGCATCTATTAGTTCGTCTTTGGCGTATACTTCAATGTTGGCTGTTCTTTTTATATATTTCATTAGAAAAGCAAAATATTATGAACAAGGGTAATGCAAAGGAGTTTTTAAGTTTATGAAAATTTTATTAACCGGTGGAGCTGGCTTTATAGGTTCCCATATTACAGATGAATTGATAAAAGAAGGTTGGGATGTAGTAATTATTGATAATCTGTCAACAGGAAGAAGAGAAAATCTTAACCCCAAGGCAAAATTCTATCAAATCGATATTCAATCTTCAGATTTAGAAAAAATATTTAAAGAAGAAAAACCCGACTATGTCAATCATCACGCCGCTCAGGTAAGTGTCCGCAATTCTGTTTCCGATCCAGTTTATGACGCGCAGGTTAATATACTAGGGACACTTAATTTGCTGGAAAATTGCGTAAAACAACAAGTTAAAAAGATAATTTTTGCTTCTTCTGGTGGAGCCATCTACGGAGAACAAGAAAAATTTCCAGCCGATGAAAACCATACTGCAAATCCCTTGTCTCCTTATGGTACAGCCAAACTAAGCGCTGAGCATTATTTGTATTATTATAAGGCTAATTATGGTCTTAACTATATAGCCCTCAGGTATTCGAATGTTTACGGTCCTCGTCAGGATCCTTACGGTGAGGCAGGCGTTGTGGCAATTTTTATGAATAGAATAATTAAAAATATGCAACCGGTAATTAATGGCGATGGAAAACAAACGCGTGATTTTGTCTATGTGAAAGATGTTGTAGATGCAAACATAAAAGCGTTAAATACAGGAGATGGAATTTTTAATATTGGCACAGGAGTTGAGACGTCAGTTAATGATTTGCTTGGTTTAATTAAAGATGTTTCAAGTGCCCAGATAGATGAAATTTATGGACCTGCTAAAACAGGTGAACAAATAAGAAGTGTGATTGATTCTTCAAAAGCAGATAAGGTTTTAGGCTGGGAGCCTCAAATCTCTCTAAGAGATGGATTGGCTAAAACCTTTGATTATTTCTCATCACCCTCGTCATCGCGAGGGAGGCAAGCCGACCGTGGCGATCTCTGAAATTTACTAAAGGTTAATTCTTTCCCCCTTTACCAAAGGGGGCAGGGGGGATTTTCAATTAACAAAAACATAGTTTTAACTCTTCCCGAACACCTTCCTTTTATCGACAGTGTTCTAAAAGAAAAATTCCCCAGAGAAAACTTTGAAAAAATTATTACTTCAGAGCTAAGATCAAACTTTCAATTTTTGAAGAATAGCTTTCGGAAATACAACAAAGGAATTTCTTTTACATATGATCTTGACATCCAGAGAAGACAAATAATAAGAGCGCTGATTTTGCTTTGGCTGGCAAAAGATGTTTATTTTATTGATATGCAAGGCAAAAAGAAGAGAATTACAAGCCTGACTCTTATTTTTTATTATTTTCCAAAACTGCTGGTTGAGATCATCTTAATCTCCCTTTTGTTTTTATCCGTAAAACAGATGATCAAAGAACTTAAATCACATAAAAAAACAAAAATCTTCAAATCACTCAGCAAGAAGATTGCTTACTTTAGAACGGATCATAGTTTTGCTGTAAAATCAGGCGGTTCAGTAGGGCACATAGCTGGAGTTGCTAATGGATTTGTTGAATTGAACTACGATCTTTTCTTCATTTCTACGGACAGACTCGAACTTATTGATGAAGCAAAAACTCATTTTTATTTAATAAAACCAGTAAGCTTGTTTCAGGATATTCATGAACTGCCAGAGCTTGATTTTAATCGTTCTCTTATTAAAGAAGCAAGAAAGATTTTCGAAAAAGAAGAACCGGGTTTTGTTTATCAAAGGTATAGTCACAATAATTTTAGCGGCGCTTATATATCAAGCGAGCATAATCTTCCGTTTATTCTTGAATATAACGGATCTGAAGTCTGGATGGCTAAAAATTGGAGTCGTCCATTTAGGTTTGGAAGTATTGCTTTTGAGATCGAGGAATTAAACTTAAAACTTGCTGATTTAATCGTTGTTGTCTCAAATGCAATGAAAAAGGAATTAATCGAAAGAGGCGTATTTTCAGATAAAATCTTAGTCAATCCTAATTGCGTCGATCTTAATCGCTACAATCCTGATATTGATGGTAATTCTATAAGAGAAAAATACAATTTAAAAAATAAAATTATTGTTGGCTTCATAGGGACCTTTGGCAAATGGCATGGCGCTGAAATTTTGGCAGAGGCGGTTGTGAGAATAATTAAGGATTATGCCAAGAAAGACAAGATTCATTTTCTTTTTATTGGTGATGGATTAACAATGCCTCAGGTAAAGAAGATAATTTATGAAGGAATTGCTCAGGATTATGTAACTTTCACCGGTCTTGTTCCTCAGACCGAAGGACCATTTTATCTTGCTGGTTGTGATATATTAGTTTCTCCTCATGTGCCAAATCCGGACGGAACACCATTTTTTGGTTCGCCAACCAAGCTTTTTGAGTATATGGCAATGGGCAGAGGAATAGCCGCCAGCAATCTTGAACAAATAGGAGAAGTTTTAGAAAATGAGAAAACAGCATTACTTGTGGGTCCGGGCGATGTTGATCAATTAATGAATGTTATTTTAAGATTAGTTGAAGATGAAGAATTGCGGGAAAGATTAGGTCAAAATGCTTACAGAGAAGTAAAAGATAAATATACGTGGAAAAAAAATGTTGAAAAGATTGTATCGAAACTCAAAGAGATGGGATTGGTTGATAATTGAATGAATTAGATTTCAATATTGCTTACTCAATAGTAGTCCCTGTCTATAATGAAGTAGAAGTCTTGCCTGAATTATATAAAAGGCTGACGCAGGTCTTAAACAAACTAGACGGTGCTTCTGAGGTTATTTTTGTTAATGATGGAAGCAAGGATAATTCCCTTACACTGCTTTCTGAGTTATCTGAAAAAGACAACAGAGTAAAGGTCATTTCTTTATCCCGCAATTTTGGCCATCAGATAGCTATTACCACAGGCATTGATTATGCTAAGGGGCAGGCAGTGATAATTATGGATGCTGATTTGCAGGATCCCCCGGAAATAATTCCCCGCTTGATTGAAGGCTGGAAAAATGGTTACGATATTGTTTACGCGGTAAGAGAAAAGCGAAAGGGAGAAAGCTTTTTTAAGAAGATAACTGCAAGTTTATTTTATAAATTAATAAGAAAAATAACCAATGTTGATATTCCGATGGATGCTGGCGATTTTAGGCTTCTTAGCCGGCGGGTTGTTGACAGATTAAAAACCTTTGAGGAAAGAAATCGTTTTGTCAGAGGTTTGATAAGCTGGATGGGTTATAAACAGATTGGCATAAGATTTAAACGTGATAAAAGATTTGCCGGCAAGACAAAATATCCTTTAAGAAAAATGCTAAAATTTGCTTTTGATGGCATAACTTCTTTTTCTTTCGTTCCACTCCAGATAGCCACATATTTTGGTTTTTTCATTTCTTTTTGTAGTTTTCTTTATGCTTTTTATGTAATAGCTATAAAATTATTAACGAACAAGCTGGTTCCCGGCTGGACCTCCCTGATTGTAACAGTTTTATTCCTTGGCGGTATTCAGTTAATAACTTTAGGAATTGTTGGTGAATATATTGGAAGAATTTACGACGAGGTAAAAAGAAGACCGCTATATTTAGTTGCACAGGAAATAGGTTTTGATGAGACCAAAAAGCCGGAAGTGAAGACGGAGTTGGTTGATGGAAAAGTCAATTTATGATGATTTTTATCAACTGGAAGAAAAACACTGGTGGTTTGTGGTTAGAAGGGAAATAATCTTAGATTTTATTAAGAAGATAATTAATAAAAAAAATAAGAAAGAAGTCAGGATTTTGGATATTGGCTGCGGGACAGGTCTTATGTTAGAGTTTCTTGAAAAATTTGGCAGAATAACAGGGCTTGATAATTCAGCGGAAGCAGTAGAATATAGCAATAAACGTGGTGGAAATAAAGTAATAGTAAAAGGCGACATATCGGAGTGGGATTCAAAAGATAAGTTTGATTTAATTTTGGCTCTTGATGTTATTGAGCATATTGATGATGATGAAAAGGCTCTTAAAAAGATTTACGGTTTGATGGAAGAAGACGGAATTTTTTTATGCACTGTGCCTGCTTTTTCTTTTCTTTGGAGCGGACACGATGAAGTCAATCATCATAAACGCCGCTATGCAAGAAGAGAACTTTATCAAAAACTTTTATCAGTGGGCTTTAAGGTTGAGAAAATATCTTATTTCAATACTTTCTTGTTCCCTCCTGTTTTAGCTGTTCGGTTAATTAAGCGTTTAAGAAAATCTGTTGAATCTGAATCTGATATGAAAATGCCTTTGCTCACTATAAACAAAGTTTTATTATATATTTTTAGTCTGGAGCGATTTTTTCTTTCCAGGTTAAATTTTCCGTTTGGTGTATCAATTTTAGCTATTGCCAAAAAATAATAGAAAAAAGGTACAAATGGATATTTCTGTTAGTAAAAAATATTTATTAGTTTCCATATTCTTAATTGCGTTATTCATCAGGACAGCTCTTTTGTTTTATACTCACCATGACTATTGGGGATCGGGCGGAATGGTTCTTCCTCAAGGCGAGATGGCTAGAAATATAGTTAACGGCAAATGGTTTGTTTTTAACAAAGCCCAGATGAAGATTATGGGGGATGCTCAAAATAAACAGTTAAGATTGATTGATGTTTCTGATTTTAAAAAACCAACTGTAGAAAGATATACTCCTTTCATAAATGATATGCCGGGGTCTGCTGCTCTTCTTGCTTTAACCTGGAAGATATTTGGTCAGCAAAAATATATTTATCTTCAGATTATTCAGGGAATTATGGATGCGTTGATGGTTTTTTTGATTTTTTGGATCGGAAGAGAAATCTTTAATGAAAAAATTGGTTTGATTTCAGCTTTTTTGTTTGCTTTATTTTTACCGGAAGCGCGATTATCAGTTTCCGCCCTGAGAGATGTATGGGCTTCGTTTGCCGCTTTTGGAAGCGTGGGGTTATTGATTAAGTATTATAAAGAGAAAAATATTATCTATGTTATTCTAATTGGATTAATTATTGGTTTTTCTGTCTATATTCGTCCCAATATCTTGTTTTTACCTTTGTTTTTAGCCTTGGCTCTTATTTTTAATGTTGGGCTTAAAAAGTCTATAAGTTTTTTAGTGATAACTCAGATTCTGGCTGTTTTAATTTTAACTCCCTGGATTATTAGAAATTACAGAATTTATCATCGTTTAATACCAACCAGAGTCGGATTTTGGCAAACAATCTGGGAAGGTTTTGGTGAGTTTCCAAATAAGTTTGGAGCAGTTTTAAATGATGAGACGACATATCTTAATATAAGAAAAGAGGGCTATAAAGTTGAATACGGAACACCTGAATATGATGATGTGATTAAGCCGAAAGTTATCAATGTGATAAAAAATTATCCCTTTTGGTTTACAGGAGTGATTTTAAGAAGGATTCCAAAAGCAACAGTTTTTTCACATAACGACTGGGGTTTTGATAAAGATGATTACAGTTATGCGAGGTTTAGGAAAAAGACAGGCGGCAATTTATTCGATTATTTTAAGGAATATCCGTTTTTATTTTTTTACAAAGGAAGCATCAGGGTAATTGAGGGATTAATACCTATAATTGCTCTCGCGGGTTTTTGGATTGAGCGGGAGAAATGGCGGAAGAATTTGTTGATAGCGATAATTCCTGTATATTTTATTGCCGCTTATATTCCTTTACATGTTGAGCCCAGGTATATTTTGCCGGGAACCATTTCTTATCTTTTCTTCATCTCTATAACAATTAATTATGCTTATGAAAGGTTTTATTTAAGGAACAGGGTTCAATGAATAAAATTAAACACTATCTCTCCAAGGCAATATCAATGTCTTTTTCTGAATTAATCTCTAAGGTTATTGAAAGAATTAATTCCAAATTCGATCGGAATATTAAAAAAATAAAAGCCAAAATTTTTGGAACAAATATTTCGAATAGAAAATTTCTAGCCTCTCTTATTCCAGAATTTTCTTCTGTTGATGAATATCTGATTTTTAAACGTAATCAAAAAACTTGTTTTTATCCCGGCTTTAATGAAAAAGAATTTGCCGTAGAATTTTTTTCTTCTGACATAGATGCAGTTAAAACAGAGGCAGAGAGTATTTGTCAGCGCTCCTTTGATTTACTCGGGTCAGGAACGATTAACCTCGGTCCAAAAATTAATTGGCAGAATGATTTTAAAAAAAATACTAGCTGGAATTCAAAAACTTTTTATAAAGATATTTCAATCATAAAAGGCGATGGTTCAGACATCAAAGTACCTTGGGAGCTTTCCAGATTTCAACATTTAACTATTCTTGGACAAGCTTACTGGTTAACGAACGATGAAAAATATGTTCAGGGGTTTGTAGACCAAATTTCCGACTGGATTAGAGAAAACCAGCCTCAATTTGGAGTTAACTGGACTTGCGCAATGGATGTGGCTATTCGTGCTGTGAATTGGATTTTTGGGTTTAATTTTTTTAAAGATTCATCCAAAATTACAGATGAATTTCTGTTTGAATTTTCAAAAAGTATTTTGCTTCACGGTCGTTATATTATGGATAATTTAGAATGGTCTCAAGACTTGACCTCAAATCATTATCTTTCCAATATCGTTGGTCTTATTTTTATAGGGGTAACTTTTTCTGAATTTAAAGAATCAACCAAATGGCGGGAGTTCGGCGTTAAAGAATTAATAAAAGAAATGGAAAAACAGGTTCACTTAGACGGTGTAGATTTTGAGGCTTCGACTTCTTATCATCGGTTGGTCTTAGAACTATTTTTTGCACCCGCTTTGCTTTGCAGAATAAACAAGATTGAATTACCAGATGAATTCTGGCAGCGATTAGAAAAAATGTTTGATTTTACCCTTTATTGTTTAAAGCCAAATGGCTTGATTCCTCAAATTGGAGATAATGATAATGGACGGTTGTTTAAATTTAGAGAGCAGGATGTTTTAGATCACACTTATCTCCTTGCCTTTGGCGCGATTCTTTTTAAAAACTCAAAATACAAAATTGAAGAGTTTGGTTTAGGTAAAGAGGCTTTTTGGTTTTTTGGCAAAGATGGTTTTGAAACTTACCAAAATCTTAATCTTAATTCAACAAAAAAGCTGGAGTCTAAATTTTTTGAAAACGCCGGTCTTTTTATTATGAGAAAAGACAATAGTTATATGATTGTTTCTTGCGGACCAAATGGTCAGAATAATAATGGTGGTCATGCTCATAACGACAAGCTAAGTTTTGAATTGCAGATTGAAGGAAATGATTTTATCATTGATCCCGGTTCTTACATTTACACTCCAGAGCCAGAATGGCGTAATTTATTCAGATCAACCGCTTACCACAACACGGTTATGATTGACAAAGAAGAACAAAATCGGTTTACTACCTATGGTTTATTTCAGATGGAAAATGAGAGCAAGGCTGAGTGTTTAAAGATTGAAATCGGCAGTAATCAGGATTTTTTTGCGGGTCTCCATAAAGGATACACAAAGCTTGGAAATCCAGTGGTTCATAAACGAGAGATAATTTTTGACAAGCGTTCTTTATGTTGGCAAATAGCTGATATTTTTGAGGGAGAGCCTGAAAGGCATGAATTTGTCTGGCATTTTCATTTAGCCCCAGATGTTGAATTTTCTAAAGAAAATAGCAAAGTACATTTAATTAAAAATGATTCAAGAATAAGCCTATCCTTTTCTAATTTTGAGCAGATTGATTTTGTTGAAAGCTGGTATTCTCCTCAGTACGGTGTCAAGATAAAAAGTAGAGTAATCGTTTGTAAAATCAATACAAAGCTTCCTCTAAAAACAGGAGTTGAAATAAAAGTTGATAAAAGTTTTAATGGCAGAATTTCTGCTGTATGATTCCGTTTTTCAGGTAGGCAGTCATGCTTATGCCAAACAGTTTCTGGATGAAGGAGATACTGTTGGCTGGTTGGCTGGAGAATGGTATCTGCCAAAAATTTTAACAAGCAAGGATGATTTTGTAAAAAGTTATAATTTATGGAAGAACGATGGAAGATGGTTTACGGAGAAGCTATGGACATATTCTCCATTTGTATTATTTCCTTCAAGGAACGTTCCTTTTCTTAGAAGTAAGTTCTTGGCTCAAAATTCAATAAAATACACTTACCCTCCCATTAAAAAAATATTAGAGAAAAATGACTTTGCCCAAGTTGACCTTTTATGGTTCACTAACCCAATCACATATAGCGCCATATTTAATTTGGTTAATTTTAAAAAAAGTATTTATCGGATAGCAGACAATAATCGGGGATTTAATATATGGCCTAAATCAGTTCTTGAGATTGAAAAAGAAATAATTAAAAGGGTTGATTTGGTTTTTGTGACTGCCAAAAATATTCTAAGAGAGGTTGAAAAAATAAGGAAAGAGGGAGTTTATTATTTACCCAATGGTGTTAATCTGGACAAGTTTAAGCAAACGTATCCTGTTCCCGCAGAGTATAAAAAGTTAGGCAACAGGCCTGTGGTTCTATATGTTGGGGCAATTAAGGATTGGTTTGATGTGGATTTAATCAGAGAAGCGGCTTCGAAATTAAATGATTACGCTTTTGTTTTTATAGGACCAACTGGAAGTAATTTTAATTTGTTTAATAATTTATCAAATGTCTACTTATTAGGACCAAAATCACCCGATGAAATTGTTGCTTACATACAGCATGCAAATGTGGGAATAATTCCTTTCAAAAAGAATGTCCTGACAGATTCAATCAGTCCAATAAAGCTTTTTGAGTATCTGGCATCAGGCCTGTCGGTTGTCTCTGTCGCCTTGGATGAAGTGACGGCTTTAGGCTTGCCTGTTTTTACATTTTCCAGCAAAGATCAGTTTTGTTCTGGAATAAAAGATGCAGTTGAAAATCCACCGCCTAAATCTTTATTGAAAAACTCAGTTAAAGATCATACGTGGGAAAACAGGTTTGAATTGGTTAAAAAACTAATAAATCATAGGCTATAGGGGCTGTTGAAAAAGTCTGAATTTTGTAGTTGCTCGATTCATCGAGCCAAAGAATGCCTGATAAATCAGGCAACTACATTAATCACGAAGAGTCCGAAGTTAAATAAAACACTTTTTCAACAGCCCCTATAGGCAATAGGTAATGGGTGAGAGGTAAATATAAAAACCAGAATTCCAAAGTTTAAAATCCAAATGTCAAATAAATGACAAATGATTAAAGGTCAAAGAACTCTTATGTGTTTTGTGATTTGGATTTTATTTGAACTTTGAGTTTTGACATTTGAACTTTTACCTCTTATTTGGTGCTTGGAAATTGGGATTTTATAATTCGTCCTATCACCTATAGCCTCTTACCCATTACCTATAATTTCTTAATAAAAAGGAGATTACTGGAAAGAATAGAAGACTTAAAAAAATTTCTCAAATGCTTAATGGAGATTAAAATGAGAATTGGAATAGACGCAAGAATGGCCGACTGGGGCGGTGTAGGAAGATATACCTGTAATCTTTTGAAAGCCCTTTCATTGATAGATAATAAAAACGAATACATTCTTTTGTGCAATAAGGATAACGCTCATCTTTTGCCAGAGGCTCCAAACTTTACCAAAAAATTTGTAAATCTTTCTGTATTTTCTCTGGTAAATCAATTTAGCTGGTCTCCTGTTTTTAAAGCAGAGAAACCAGATGTTTTTCACGCCCCGCATTTTATGATACCTGCCACAGTGGATTGTCCGGTTGTAGTGACAATCCATGACTTAATCCCGCTTCTTTTCCCGGAAGATATCCCGTCTCCAATTGCTCGCAAGTACTATAAAACTTTTGTTTTAAGAGGAATTAAAAAGGCTCAAAAAATAATTGCAGTTTCTAATTCCACCAAGAATGATTTAATAAAAATGACAGGAACCGTGCCTGATAAAATTAACGTAATTTATGAAGCGGCGAGCGAAAAATTTAAGCCAATATCTGATAAAAAAATTTTGGAACAAGTAAAAGAAAAGTATGAAGTAAAAAACAAATTTATTCTTTGCGTCACCAATTTCAAGCCTCACAAAAATATTATTACGCTGATAGAGGCTTTCAGGTTGATTATTGAGAAATTCGGGGATGTTTACGATCTTGTTTTAGTTGGCAGGGAAGACATTCGTTTTCCTCAGGCAAGGAATTTATCTAAAAAATATGGATTGGAAAAAAATGTTATATTCACAGGATTTATTTCTGATGATGACTTGGCTTTGCTTTATAACGGAGCAGAGGTTTTTGTTTTCATTTCTCTATATGAAGGATTTGGTCTTCCTCTGTTAGAGGCAATGACTTGCGGAGCGCCTTCTGTTTGCTCCAACATATCTTCTCTTCCAGAACTGGCAGATGAAACTTCGTATATGGTCGATCCCCACAAGCCAGAAGAGGTGTTTTCTGTTCTTTCAGAGATCCTGATTAATTCTGATTTGAGAAACGAACTTAGCAGGAAAGAATTAATTGTTGCTCAGAAATTTTCATGGCAGAAGACAGCGGAACAAACTTTAGAAATTTATGAGAGCTTGCAAAAGGTGCATTGATGAAGGTTTTGATGGTAAACAAGCTTTATTATCCTCATATAGGCGGCGTTGAGAACCATGTGAGAGATTTATCTATTGAGCTTAAAGATATTATTGATGTGAACGTGCTTGTTGCAAATACAAAACTTAAAACCGAAAAGGAAGTAGTTGATGGAATAAATGTAACAAAAATCGCAAGCTTAGGTAGATTTAGATCGACTCCGGTTACTCCAACGTTTCCTCTATGGTTAAGAAAGATAAAAACAGATATTTTTCATTTTCATTTTCCCTATCCGATTGGAGAGATGTCTTACCTTATTGCTAAACCAGTCGGAAAACTTATAGTAACTTATCATAGCGATATTATCAGGCAAAAGTTTTTATTATGGCTTTATGCTCCGTTCTTAAATAAATTTCTGGAATTAGCTGACAGAATTATTGTTTCATCGCCAAATTTAATTAATCATTCTCCTTTTCTGTTCAGGTTTAAAAATAAGTGTGTCGTGATTCCTTTTGGGATTGATTTAAGCAGATTTGAATTGAGCGACGAGATTGTTTCTAAATCAAATAAATTCAGGGAAAAAACAGGGTCCCCTTTAATTCTTTATATGGGACGTCTTGTTTATTATAAAGGTTTGGAGTACTTGATTCTGGCAATGAAAGACATAGAAGCAAAATTATTGATAGTGGGTTCTGGCCCTCTTAGGAATGATCTGGAGGAAATTTGTGAAAAGAATGGTCTTTCTGAAAAGGTAATTTTTTTTGGAGAAGCCTCTGATGATGATATTCCATCTATTTATCACGCAAGCGATATTTTTGTTTTACCTTCAATTGCAAGGAGCGAAGCTTTTGGTTTGGTTCAGTTAGAAGCTCATGCTTGCGGTAAACCAGTGGTTAGCACAAATCTTACAACCGGCGTTCCCTTTGTTAACGTGGACAAAGAGACGGGGATAGTTGTTCCACCTGCTTCTTCTACCGCGCTTTCGGAAGCGATAAACTTTCTTTTAAACAATAAGGATATTTGCAGGAAGTATGGAGAGAACGCAAAAAAAAGGGTAGAAGAACAATTCAGCAGAAAATTGATGGGCGAGAAGGTTTATAATTTATACAAGGAAGTTTATCCATATGAATTCAAAACAATGGACATTTATTAATGTATTGATTGATATAATTTTAGTCAACTTGGGGATAATTGCCTCTTTCCTGATTCGTTATCAGGGGAATTTACCGCCTTTTAATTTTCAGGCGTATACAAATCTGGCAGTTGTTATTACCGCTATCCAGATTATAACTTTATACATATATGATTTGTATGACCTTGAAGAAGTAAAAACCAATTGGGATATTCTTAATACAGTTCTAAAAGCAGTAACTTTTGGTTTTCTATTAATAGTTTTTGTTACTTTCTTTTATCGCTTTTTCTCATTTCCCCGAACCGTTTTATTTCTCTCATGGTTTTTAAACATTCTGATAATTACCCTATGGCATATAGCGGCTGTCAGGATTTTGAAGATAAAATGGCCCTTGCGGAGGGTTTTAATTATAGGAACAGATGAATCCTGTCAGAAAATACTAAAAGAGCTTAACAGTCGAGAGCAATTTGGTTATAAAGTAATTGGTTTAATTGACAGAGACAAAACAAAAACAGGAGATAAGATATTAGGAGTTTCTGTGTTGGGTTCCATACAGGATATTATTTCTGTTGTTCGAAAACATGATGTAAATCAGATTATAGTAACTTCTCCTATCAGACACAGAGAATTAATAGAAGATTTGACAAAATCTTCAGAAACTTATGTAAAAGTTGATGTAATCCCTGATTTATATGAGATTTCCATAGGAAAAATAGATTATTTTTTAATAGACGATATTCCACTGGTTGAATTAACTAAAGAACCTGTTCCCTCTTGGGTTCAGTTGACTAAAAGGATAGCAGATATAGTTTTGGCTTTTTTAATATTAATTTTTATGAGCCCTTTTGTTTTACTTTTTTCTGTTTTAATAAAGCTTACCTCAAAAGGACCTGTTTTATACAGACAATAACGAGTAGGAAAAAACGAGAAAAAATTTAACATATTTAAGTTCAGAACAATGAAAATTGGAGCAGAAGAAGAAACAGGGCCTGTGCTGGCTTCTAAAGATGATCCACGAGTAACCTTTATTGGAAAATATTTAAGAAAGACAAGAATGGATGAATTACCTCAGTTGTTTAACATTTTAAAAGGCGATATGAGTTTTGTGGGTCCCAGACCAGAAAGACCAGCTTTTGTAAGCAGGTTTTTAGAAGAGATACCCGGTTACGCAGAAAGGTTTAAGGTAAAACCGGGAATAACAGGCTTAGCGCAGGTAAGCGGATTTTATGCTACCACAGCCAGGAATAAACTTAAATATGATTTGATATATATTTATCATCAATCCCTGTTTTTTGATTTTAAAATAATCCTTCAAACGCTTAAGGTGGTATTGACCGGAAGAGGCGCTCAATGAATTTACTGAAACTTTAATAAAGGAATAGTGGTTTTGGTGAAGAATTAACAACTAGTAGTGTATCAAGGGTTAATTTAATAAAAAAATTTACTTAGAGTGACAAAATACTTGTATTTGTGTTATAATATTTAAACCGAACAAGTCAGATTGTAAATTTTAAAATGCTTGGAAAATAGCCACCCGTCTATTCGAGTTGCGAAAGAATACAAAATATAAATATATAAAAAAAAACAAGAATTTGATGATTAAGAGGCTAAAAGAGGA
>JACQXZ010000080.1 GCA_016208465.1 Actinomycetota bacterium | reverse complement strand
TCAAAAGATAGAACAAAAATAATGAGACACTTCAAAGAATTAAATTCAGCTGACGAAATACTGGACTTTTTTGACACGTGCTATAATTTTATAGACGAGCAGAAACTAAAAAATGAAAAAACAAATAATCCTATAATTGAAAAAATCAGAATGAGGCTGCCAATAAAAAAACTTTTAAGCATCTTTCTATTTTTGAACCAGTCAAACAACAATATTATCAATAAATAAATTACCAGATAAGCGCCGCTTAGTTTCCGGGCAAAAAAAGTTTTTCTAAAAATCCCTTTAACATCGTAAAGATGGAGCGCTTCTCTTTTATTAAATAATTTAAGCTTTGTGTCTCGATAAGAAACCTGAGTGGTAAGAAATTTTAATATTTTGTTTCCAGTAAGCTCAAGTTCTTTTTCCGAAAGACCACTCTTTTGAGAAATACCCAGCTTTTTAAATTCATATCTTAAAAAATAATTGGTCGCAAGCAGACGAACTGAAGTAGCTGGCAGGAAAACAATCAATGAAACAACAGAAAGAAGAAATAAACCTCTGCTTAAAAATTTCATTAAAATTCCTTTTAAGAGAAAATATTTTTGGCAAACTCAAATCAAAAATATTTTATCATTATCGGAACAGGAAAGAAACAGGGGATTAATCTATCTCCATCTGGCATCCCATCAGAAATCCACGCGCGCGCTCGGCGTATTTGTACCGATTCACTATTTCCCAGAATCTTCTAGAATGATTTGGTTCAATTAAATGAGCCAGCTCATGAACAATCACATAATCCAAAACCCATTTGGGCATTTTAGCTACTTTATCAGAAATCCTAATTGTTTTAAGAAGCGGCGAACAACTTCCGTTTCTATGTTTCTGATTATCAACATATTTAATCGAGCTAATAGCTAAAGAACCTTTAAAGTAAAGATTATTTAATCTGTCAGCCCGTTCTTTTAATTCTCTGTCTGTTTCCTTTTGTGATTTTTTGTGCTTTGACTTGTTCGCTCGACTTATTAATTTATCTATACATTCCTTCTCTTGTTTGGCTGATATGCCAGCAGGAAAATAAAAACAAAACGCGCCGTCAATAATTTTTACTTCAACAGTCTTTTTACGGCGCTGACTATAAATTTTCTTTATTTTAATGTCTTCGTTTTTCATTCAACCCCTAACCCGAACAAGTCGGGACTGAAAGTCACAAGTTGCAAGTCACAGGTCACAAGCTAAAAATTTCTTCACTTGTGACTTGTGTCCTTGTGACTTTGTGACTCTATCACCTGCTTTAATCAACATAAACCGATATAGTATCTCCGCCGTCTGATTTTGCTTTATACATTGCTATATCAGCATAGTTAATCAATGTCTTTGGCAAATAATCTTTCCTTGATTCAACCAGACCAAGACTTATTGAAACTTTTTCAAAGCTTATCTTTTTAACTAAAATTCTTATTCTTTCCGCAACAGTTATAGCTTGACTTTGATCTGCATCGCTTAGAATAATAAGAAACTCATCGCCTCCATATCTAAAACCATAATCAAGATATTTCCTGATATTATTATTTACAATTTCTCCAATGGTTTTAAGTATCTTATCCCCAATCAGATGTCCTCTAAGATCATTTATTGTTTTAAAATTATCGATATCAAAAAACAGCAGACAGAAACTATTGCCTGATCTTTTGGATCTTTTCATCTCTTCTTCAATCTTTTCAAAAAAATATCTTTTATTAAAAAGACCTGTCAGATCATCTGTAACCAGAAGCTTCTCTAATCTATCTGTCTTTTCTCTTAAATCAATCTCCAGCAAAACTCTTTCAGTAACATCTCTTGATATTGCAACAACTCCCCGTTTAATTTTGAATAGGTAATCTCAAAATAGTTACTTCCAACATTAACCAGTCTTTTGTGATATGGTTTTTTGCCGCTCTTAAGGTCATCTATAATTTTTTTAACAGATTCATAAAAATCAGCCGAATGACAATCTAAAACAGGTTTACCTAATACCTCCTCAACTTTAGTATTTCTTAATTTAGCTCCCGGTTCATTACAATAAATAATTAAATCATCTGCATTGATAATTAAAATACCTTCGACTACAGTATTTAAAACTAAATCGAGCTCAACTTTCGTCGATTCCTTAAAAACCATATTCATCACCATCCTTTAAAAATTTCTCCAAAAAAACTTTCTCCATAAGTCAAAGCTTCAAAACCTAATGCTTCAGCTATTGTTTTTCCAACATCCGCAAATGAATTCCTGATTCCAAGATTATATCCTGCTTTAATATATTCTCCGTAAACCAAGAAAGGAACATATTCTCTTGAGTGATCCGTGCTTTCAGTAGTAGGATCGCAGCCATGGTCCGCGGTGATTATTAAAACATCTGACGGTTTTAACTTAGAAATAATTTCAGGAATCCGCCTGTCTACCGTTTCAAGTCCTCTGGCATAATTTGCAAAATCATTTCTGTGTCCCCATAGCATATCAAAATCAACCAGATTGGTAAAAATAATTCCCTTATCAACAAACTCCATAAATTTAAGTGTCTGATTTATTCCGTCCATATTGTTGTCTATATGTCTGCATTCTTTAATTCCCTGATTGGCAAAAATTTCACCAATTTTTCCTACTCCGTAAACATCGATTCCTGCTTCGCTCGCAAAATCCAAAACAGTTTTATGCGGAGGTTTTAAAGAAAAATCTTTGCGATTGGTGGTTCTTGTAAAATTTCCTGTCTTTCCAATAAAAGGTCTGGCAATAACTCTGCCCACAGCATGATTCCCAACCAAAACTTTCTCTCTTGCTATTTTGCAAATTCTATAAAGCTCATTTATCGGAACAACTTCTTCATGAGCGGCAATCTGAAAAACGCTGTCTGCTGAAGTATAAACTATTAATGATCCTGTCTTAATGTGTTCCTCGCCTAGTTCTTTTATTATTTCAGTTCCAGAAGCAGGTTTGTTTCCCAACGATTTATAACCTGTTAACTTCTCAAATTCTTCAATTAAATCAGAGGGAAAACCTTCCGGATAAACAGGGAAAGGTTTATCCAAAATTATCCCCATTAATTCCCAATGACCGGTTGTTGTATCTTTCCCTTTTGATTTTTCAGCAAGCTTTCCAAAACCAGCTAATGGATTTTTTTCAGGCAGCCCTCCCGCAACATCTATAATATTTCCTATGCCTAATTTTCTTAAATTAATAATATCAAGACCAGAAACCGCTTTCGCTAAGTTACCTAAAGTATTACTTCCTTCATCCCCATATTCTTCAGCATCAGGAAGCGCGCCGCATCCAACACTATCAAGAATTATAATTATTGTTTTTTTTATAACCAAATTGTTACCTCTTCCGTAAGGCTAAAGCCTTGCCCTGCTTACGCCTTACGTTTTACGTCTAACGTTTCACGTTTTCGCTCTCGGATGTGTTTCGGTATAAATCTCTTTTAAATCCTGCCTGGTTAACTTAGTGTATATCTGGGTTGTAGAAACAAAAGCATGACCAAGCATCTCCTGAATCGCCCTTAAATCCGCTCCCGCGGCTAAAAGATTAGTGGCAAAAGAATGACGAAGTGAATGAGGAGACACTTTTTTTTCTATACCTGTTTCCTTTACATATTTTTTTATAATTTTCCAACAGCCCTGCCGGGTTAATCGTTTTCCTCTCGCATTTAAAAAAAGCGCTGATTCTTTGTATTTATTTACCAGTTTTGGTCTGCCTTTTTTGATATAATCATCAAGCGCCTCCAATGCATAAGAGCCTATCGGAACAAATCTTTCTTTTGAACCTTTCCCGAAACAACGAACAATTTTATTTGTAAAATTAATATCCCCGATATCAAGAGCGATAAGCTCCGAGATTCTCATCCCCGAAGCATACAAAATCTCTAAAATAGCTTTATCGCGTTTTCCTATTTCAGTTTGTTCTTTTGGCCGCTTTAAAATTTTTTCAACTTCTTCAACTGTTAGGACTCCGGGTATTCTCTTTGGCTTTTTAGGAGACTGTAGATCAATCGTCGGACAGTTTTTAACGATTCTTTCCTGAACCAAAAACTTATGAAAAGTTTTAATCGCGGCAACATTTCTCGCGATTGTAGAGGCCGATCTTCCGTTAGATTTTAATTTTGAAAGATATTTTAAAATATCTTTTCTTTCAATCTTTTCCGGTATATCGATTCTTTCTTTTTGTAAAAAATCAATATAATATCTTAAATCACGACCATATGCCTCCAAAGTATTTGCAGCCAATCCCTTTTCAACACTTATATAATTTAAATATTCATCAACCAGATGATTCATAATTTAACCTCTAAGGCAAACAAGTCGGAACTAAAAGTCACAAGTTGTAAGTCACAGGTCACAAGCTAAAAATTTCTTCACTTGTGACTTGTGTCCTTGTGACTTTGTGACCCTTGTGTCTACTCAACCAACTCCGAAATTGAAACATATTCCAGCTTATGAGCTTTCGCGACTGGTTTATAAACAACTTTGCCGTCAATTATATTTATTCCCTGTCTTATGGCCTCACTTTCGATTATCGCGCTCTCTAAACCATGATTCGCAATTCTCAAAGCAAAGGGAAGAGTAACATTTGTTAATGCCCACGTTGCCGTGAATGGCGCTATGCCGGGAATGTTTGTAACTCCATAATGAACAACATCGTATTTTACAAAAGTTGGTTCACTATGGGTTGTTGGTCTGGAAGTCTCAACACATCCACCCTGATCTATAGAGACATCTATTATAACTGAACCTTTTTTCATTCTTTTAACCATTTCCTCGGTAACCAAAAATGGTGTTTTTGTTCCGGGAACAAGAACGGCTCCAATAATTAAATCTGCCTGAAGCACAGATTTTTCTATATTGTATCTGTTGGAAACGCGTGTCTTGATGCGATTAGAAAAAATATTATCTATATGACTAAGCCTTGTTACTCCCTGATTTAAAATTGTGACACTCGCGCCCATTCCAATGGCTATACGCGCCGCGTTAACTCCCACGTTTCCCGCTCCTATAATCACAACATCAGCAGGCGCAACGCCCGGAACGCCGCCTAAAAGTAATCCTCTCCCTCCGCTCATTTTTTCCAAAAGATGCGCCCCAATCTGAATCGACATCCTTCCCGCAATCTGACTCATCGGAATAAGCAAGGGTAAGGATTTATCCCTAAACTGGATGGTTTCATAAGCAATTGCAACGACTTTCTTCAGTATTAACGCTTCTGCTAATTCTTTTTCTGAAGCAAGATGCAAAAAGGTAAAAATTATCTGGTTTTTTCTCATTAGACTATATTCACTTTTAAGCGGTTCTTTAACTTTAAGAATAAACTCCGCCTCTGACCAGATTTCTTTTGCCTTGTTTAAAATTTCAGCTCCGGCATCTATATAATCCTGATCAGCTATTCCGCTTCCAATACCTGCCCCGCTCTCAATAATTACCCGGTGTTTATGTTTCACAAATTCTTCTACACCGGCAGGAGTAATTGCAACCCTGTATTCATTATCCTTTATTTCCTTAGGAATACCGATGATCAATTTATAATCCCTTTCTTTCCGCAAGATAAATTCCAATAATTGTTTTTGCGTCTTTTATTTCAAATGATGATACCATCGAAACAGCTTTTTTAATTGGAATCTTTTTGATTTCCAAAACTGCCTTGTCTAAAATTTCATCTGTTACTTCTTCTAAATTTTTTGCCAGATAAAGATGAAAAACTTCATTACTATAACCGGGTGTAGTAAAAAATTCGGCTAATTTCACTAATTCTCCTTTATAACCTGTTTCTTCTTCAAGTTCGCGCATAGCGCAATCTAAAGGTGTCTCTCCGTCCTGATCCAGTTTGCCAGCCGGTATTTCCAGAATTTCTTCTCCCGCGGGATGTCGATACTGAACAACAAAGATTATTTCTCCTTTGTCGGTTAGAGGAACAATTCCAACTGCTCCCTGATGTTTAATAATTTCTCTTTCATGAATCTTATTGTCAGGAAACTTAACCTGCTCTACCAATAATGTTAAAATTTCACCTTTAAATTTTGTTTCCGATTTAACGACTTGATAATTTTCCTTATCCATAAACTATTCTTAAGCTCCTATCTTCCTATCTTCCCAGCTTCTTTCGTTGGGGACAAGCCCCAACGCTACTACTTCCTATCTTCCTAAACCTCTCATTACTTCAAAATTTCTACTCCCTTAACTCCGCCTGCGCCTGCCGCCATAAAAAACTCCGGGACATCCTTAACTGTCCGCCCCATTGTAGTTATTCCTTCTAGTCCATACTTTTCAAGCGCTAACAAAGTAATATCACTTTTTACAACTTCAACTTGATGTTTTTTATAAATATCATACTGCTCCAATTTATCCTTAATTAATTTCATCTTTTCTTCTTCCATCTCTGGAATTACCAAAATTGCTTTTGAGAGCGCCCCTATAGTTAATGAATTAATTGTATGATAACTAAGCCCATAATGACGTTCTCTTTTATCTTTAAAACAAATCCGCGGAACAGCAATAGGGAAACCATTAAGTGAAGAAGCAGCATTTATAATTACCCCCTGCTCCATCCCGGTAAACCCAAGCGCTGTATCTGTTCCTTTGATTCCCGGTCCAATCATTACTACCGCGATATCTGCTTTAACAACATATTTTGCCGCAACCAAACCGCTATAAATATTAACCGCCTCAAAATCACCGCCAAAAGCATTGCCGACTGTAATTGTGGCATCTAGCAAACCAAGCTTTTTTAATTTATAAACCAGTTCACTCATAACAATTGGAAGAGCCGCGCCGTCTGTCATCAAATAACAAATTCTGAGTGATGGATTTTTCTCTTTTATCACAGAAACAACGGCTGGTAATTGACTGTGAAGCTCGCCAATAATTACCGGCATTTTTTTGAGATCTTTTTCATTTTTAATTATCTGATGATAAGGACCCTCTTGCTCTTCAACACTTAAACAACTTATTTGAAGAGGAGTGTAGCAAAGTTTCATTATGTGACCATTTGAAATAGTTTTTAATGAATTGTGTCTTAAATTCCAAAGAACAAAATGTTTTCCGCCACTGCCAAGATTAAGATCTACCGCAACAGTATTTAAGATAACTCTGTCATCTTTTTTTATATTACCACTAAAAAAATCATAATTTATGGCAAAAAACAAATCCCCTTCAAGCTCAACCCTGACCTCTGTTAAACCATCCCTCTGATTTACTATTTCTTTTACAAGACCCTGTTTTAGATTTATCAATTAAATCTCAACTTCTTATCTTCTCATTTTCCTGATTTCCGTCCCTTGCGGAACTATTGAAAAACCCTTATTTGTCGCCCCGAACTGATACGTAAGCGTCATTCAACGTAACATCGTTATCTATTATTGACTTTTTAACAGCCCCCTAAAGCTTTGCCTTCTTGACAGGCGAGACGCCTGTCCTACTTGTGACCTGTGACTTGTGACTTGCAGTTTACGTTCCACGTAAACCGGCTACCTTTACTATTTCAACTAAAAATTCAGCCGTTTTCCCAATATCATCAAGGCTGATATTTTCTTCTTTTGAATGAACATTATTCATACCAACACTTAAGTTTAACGCGGGGATTCCGTTCTGATTAAAAATATTTGTATCGCTTCCACCGCCGGTAGACTCAAATTTCAAATCAAAATCAATTACTTCCGCTGCCTTAAGGGCTATTTTGACAACTTCATCGTTTATATCAAGCGAAAAAGAATCGTACGCCCTAATTACTTCTATTTCTACATCAGCCCCAACAGATTTCGCGGCAGAATTTAAATTATCAATCATATGATTAATCTGATTTTTAAGTTTCTCTTCTGATAAACTACGCGCTTCGCCTTCTATTTTTACTGAATCAGGAACAATATTTGTGGCTGTTCCTCCTTTTATCACACCAACGTTAGCTGTTGTTTCTTCATCTATTCTTCCTAATTTCATTTCTGAAATAGCTTTCGATGCGGCAATGATTGCGTTTATCCCTTTTTCGGGATAAAGCCCGGCATGAACAGCTTTGCCTTTAAAGTGCGCTTTAATCCAATCCTGCGAGGGAGCCTTATTGACAATCTTGCCAATTGGTCCTTCGCAGTCAACCACATAAGCGTATTTGGCTTTAATTTTTGACAAGTCAAGATTCTTTGCTCCAAGGAGTCCTTTTTCTTCAGCGACTGTAAATATCACTTCGATATCTCCGCAATATATTTTATTCTTAAGAATAATTTCAAGCATTTCAAGAATAGCGGATATTCCTGCTTTATCATCCGCGCCAAGAACAGTTGATCCATTGCTTCTCACTACTTTATTTTCAATCAATGGTCTTGTTTTAAGGCAGGGAGTCACTGTATCCATATGGGCGGCAAAAATAAGCGTTGGAGCTTTTTTGTTTTCTCCATTATAAAATCCTATCAGGTTACCGCTATTGCCCCCGATTTTTTTACCCGCTGAATCTATCGTAACTTCAAAATTTAATTTTTCGAGGTAACCTTTAAGATAAGAAGTTATTCTTTTTTCATTAAAAGAAGGACTTTCTATTTGAACTAAATCAAAAAATGTTTTTTGAATTCGATCTATGTTTGCCATTTTGGTCCCTTACCTTACTTATAAACTCAAAAGTAAAAACCAAATATCAAAGCTCAAACTTCAAATGATTAAAAAAGTCACAAGTCACAAGTTGTAAGTCACAAGAAAAATTGATTTAAACTTGTGACTTGTGACCTGTGACTTGGGTTCCAATTGAATTTTGACATTTGAGCTTTATTATTTTAAATCCCTAAGACCTATACCCTATAACCTACGACCTTCTAAGCGCCGCTCCAATAAAATCCCTGAAAAGAGGATGGGGTTTATCTGGACGAGACTTAAATTCAGGATGAAACTGTGACGCAACAAACCATGGATGATTTTCAAGTTCAACAATTTCAACCAGGTTTTTATCGGGGGATAAACCGCTAAATAACATTCCATTATCAATAAACTGCTGTCTGAACTCATTGTTAAATTCATAACGATGGCGGTGTCTTTCTTTTATTTCCGTTTCACCGAATGCTTTATAGGCATTAGTTTCTTTGGCAATAACACAAGGATAGGAGCCCAGACGCATTGTTCCGCCTTTGTCTTCTATATTTTTTTGTTCAGGAAGCAAATCAATAACAGGATAAGGAGTGTCTGGTCTGAACTCAGAACTGTCTGCCCCGCTTAACTTGACTACATTTCTGGCAAACTCAATCACCGCGCACTGCATTCCAAGACAAATTCCCAAAAATGGAATTTTGCTCTTGCGGGCATAGCCGGCCGCGGAGATTTTTCCTTCAATCCCTCTTATTCCAAAACCACCGGGAATTAAAACTCCATCAAGTAATTTTAATTGCTGTTCGACCTCGTGAGAACTTAACGTTTCAGCATCAATCCAGCAAATTTCAACTTTCGCATTATGATATATTCCTGCATGATTTAAAGCCTCAACAACACTTAAATAAGAATCCTGAAGCTCAACATATTTTCCCACAAGGGCAATCTTAACTTTTTTATCAAGATTTTTTGCTCTCTTAACTAAATCTTTCCAGTCATTAAGATCTACCTCGCTGCAGGAAAGTTCAAGCCGCTCAACCACATAGTCATCCAAACGTTCTTTTTGAAGCACTAAAGGCACTTCGTAAATTGTCTCTACATCTACCGCTGAAATAACAGCCCGGGGTTCAATATCGCAAAACAAAGCAATTTTTCTTTTTATAGCATCATTGATTGGGTGATGTGATCGACAGACAATCGCATCGGGTTGAATTCCTATGCTGCGAAGCTCTTTAACGCTATGCTGGGTAGGCTTTGTCTTCAACTCGCCTGAGGCTTCAAGATATGGGATCAGGGTAACATGAATATACATTACATTTTGTCTGCCAATATCTTTTTTAAACTGGCGAATCGCCTCTAAAAATGGCAGACTTTCAATATCGCCCACTGTTCCTCCAATCTCAGTAATTGCCACGTCTGTTCCGTTTAAACTCGCAAGTTTTAATATTCTGTCTTTTATTTCATTGGTAATATGAGGAATAACCTGAACAGTTCCTCCTAAAAAATCTCCTTTTCTTTCCTTTGCAATTACCGCTCCGTAAACCGCGCCGGCGGTTACATTGCTTTCCTTCTTTAAACTTTCATCTATAAAGCGCTCATAGTGTCCCAAATCCAAATCGGTTTCAGCGCCGTCATCGGTTACAAAAACCTCGCCGTGCTGAAAAGGACTCATCGTTCCGGGATCAACATTTATATAGGGATCCAGTTTTTGAATTGTTACCTTAAGACCTCTTGATTTCAACAATCTGCCTAAAGAAGCGGCTGTAATTCCTTTCCCGAGCGAAGAAACAACACCGCCTGTAACAAAAATATGCTTTGCCATTTAATCAGTAACCCCCGGTTCTTTTCTGCCTAATCTGTCCAGATAATCCAAAAACTTTATTTTTGATATTGTTTCTGTAATTGAATGCTTTTCTGTAAACAAATGAATTAAAATTAAAAGAATCAAAAAAATAACCTTTGCGATTATATTAAAAACAATAACAAAACTTAAGCCAATTATGGCTCCTAAGCTATTTGAACCAACATCACCCATCATTGAGCGGCCGCTTAAATCTGTTTTAATTAAAGCCAAGGCGATACCAATAAACAATGCCATTAAAACTACTAATTCTGCCTTAAAGGCTATAATAAAAATAATAAGACTTAAAAACAAGAACACTTTTAATGTGCGTCCCGGTCTGGTGTCAAGCAAATTAAATATGTTTATAAACAAAGCCATTAATAACGCATCAAGAAAATTTATAACAATATTATTTGTAAAAAAACGAACTATAAAAAGAGAGAGTACTCCGCCCCCAAGAGCTTTGAGTACTCCCGTTGTAATATGTCCTTCTTTGAGCTTTCCAAAATGTCCTTTAAATCCGCCAATTGAACGATCCCCGAATAAATCATCAAGTAAACCTAAAAAACTCATTCCAATTATTGCGATTAAAAAAGGTAAAACCAATTTGTTATCTGATAATTTTTTAAAAACCAGATAATCAAAGAATAACAAAATTAAAAAAATTAAAGGAATTAATATTCCTGAACCAACAGGAATTAGTTTACCACTAAAATTCTCTCTTGTATACCCGGCTTGTTTTAAAAAAGAAAGAAGAAGCGGTAAAATTAAATAACTTAACAAAAAAGCGGATAAAAAATATATAAAAAACAAAAATTATTCCTTCCTTTGGAATTTTTTCTTTACAATCACTCTTAAAACATCTAAAAACTGCTTTCCCCGATGAATAAAACCAGGTAAATCGCGTTTTGTTTCAGAATGACTCATGTTTACGGGAATTTCGATTATTTTAAATCCCAAACGCGCGGCGTCTATCGTTAGCGCGGTTTCGATACCAAAACCAGTTTCAAATTTTCCCACCTTTTTTAAAACATCCTGTCGAATTACCCGTTGACCGGAAAGAGGTTCGTTTACATCTAAATCGCTTAACTTTTTAATTCCCCATTTCGACAATTTTTTAACAAATCCAAATCCGCCTTTCGTTTCTGCCTTAGGAAAATCAGCAATTGTCATATCTGCTTTTCCTTCTAAAACTGGTGCAATTAGTTTTTCTATTTCAAAAGCAGAATCAGCCACATCTCCATCAACCAAAACAATAATATCTGCTTCTATCTTTTTAATCGCGCGATTAAGAGCTTCTCCTTTGCCCAGATTTTTTGGAAATGCGATTATTCCGGCGCCTGATGCTTTTGCTTTTACCTTTGTTGAATCAGTAGACCCATCATCAACTAAAATTATTTCGTTTATTAAATCAATTTTTTTTAAAGCGTTTATAGTAAATGAAATTTTATCTTCTTCGTTATAAGCGGCAACTAAAGCAGTAATTTTCAAAAAATCACCAACCCCACTTCTTACTTGCGACCTGTGACTTTGTGACTTGTGACCTTACTTAAGCGGCGGCATTAAACTCTGAGCAGTCTTTTTCGTTCCAAAATTTCCATTATTGCCTTTAAGAACATAAACAAGAGCAACTTGCCCGGGAATTGTATCTATATTATCAATTGTAGAACTAGCGCCGGCTGATTTAAAATCTGAGATATATGAATCAGTTACAGTCGAAGACTCTACTCCTATTGTTGTAATATTTAACTCTTTTAAACTTTGAACTAACTGAATATCTAAATCTCTTGCCACCGAAGACACTCTTTCTTCATCTTCAGCGAAAACAATTACAACAGAAGGCGGTGAGTTAAAAACTTCATTTAACTTTACAAAATTTAAATTTGATAGAAATTTAACAAAGGGTTTGTCGGGTGAGCTTATTAATTCTTCAGTGACTTTCCTTATCACACGTTTTTTCAATTCACCCTTTGAAAATAACTCTCCGGGAAACTGAGCAAGCAACTGTTTCTGGGTGGCGCTATTTTTTAAATCAAAATCAGGAGTTGTAATAGTAAAGATATTATATTGAGCCCCTGCCAGACTCAGTATGTTGCTAACCCCGCTTATAAGTGTTTCAGAAACACCGTTTGTTGTCACTATTGTGATTTGGCTTTGGGGTAATTGATTTTGAGCAAATAAAGATATTATTTCTTTTTCAAATTCATTTCTGGCGTTTAAGTCCCGCTTAAGCGTATTGTTCTCTTCCCTTAAAGAACTGAACTCGTCCTGCAGTCCCTTTACCAAAGCGCCCTGCTGTTCAACCAGAATACCCTTATCAACCACCACTGTTCCCATTAAAATACCAATTCCAAGAGCGAGAAAGACAGCTATTAATGAAACAATGTAAGATCTCATATCGAACATATAAATTTATCACCTTTTTCTCATACAATTTTTTTTTCGTACAATATAACCTGAGTTTAAAACTCAAGTTTTAGTCACAGGTTGTAAGTCACAGGTCACAAGCTAAAAATTTCTTCACTTGTGACTTGTGTCTTGTGACTTTGTGACCCTTCTGTCCGCTATGTTGCTAAGTGTTTGTTTGTAACCTATTAAAAACAGAAAGCTTCTATACATTTAAATCAGATCCCCAACTTAACTCTTAAACTCAAAACAGTTAATTTTATCAAATGTTTAATAGGCGGAGAAACCAAGATAATTATTGCCACAGTAACAAGGGCCGCCAAAAGCATTATGGCAAGATAAGACACCTGAACACTGCTTCTGTAAAGCTTGCTAACTCCTTTCGCGTCAACCAGTTTATTTCCTACTTTTAATCTTACCAGAAATGTACTGGCCATTCCCTTTCTGCCTTTATCGAGAAATTCAATTAAATTTGCATGAGTTCCAACCGCGACTATTAACTCTGCTTCTTTCTCGTAAGCAAGAAGCATTGCGACATCTTCACTTGTCCCCGGAGCCTGAAAAATTATCGGGGAGAGATAAAGCGATTTTATTCTTTCAAGACCGGGCGATCGGCCATCAGGGTATGCATGAACAATTATTTCGGCGCCAGAGAGCAGCGCTTCATCAGTTACACTATCCATATCCCCTACTATAATGTCCGGCTTAAAACCAAACTGCATTAACGCATCTGCTCCGCCGTCAACACCAATCAAAACAGGTTTAACCTCTTTTATGTAAGAAGACAGCATTTTTAAATCATCTTTGTAATCATAGCCGCGAACTACTATAAGCGCATGTCGTCCATTGAAATCAACTAAAGTTTCAGGAACCTTTACTCCTTTTAAAACATAATCTTTCTCTTTCTGCATAAACTCAATTGTATTTAGAGCAAATTCCTCTAAAACCTCACTCATTCCTTCTTTTGCTTTTTCCATTTTTTCTTTAATCAACACAGGAGTTAATAATTCACCTGTCGCGATTAACTCATCTTTTTTGTAAATTTTGTTGTCTTCAATTTTTATTTTACTGCCGCTTCTTAATTTATCAAAAATAGCTTCTCCCACATTGTCGATCAGATGAATACCTGCCGAACACAAAATTATTGGACCGGAATTTGGATAACATCCGGAAATTGAAGGGCGCGCGTTTACAACAACCTTTACTTTTGATTCCACCAGCATTTCAGCCGAAACTTTGTCTAGATCGTCGTGGCTGATAATTGCAACATCAGTAGATTTTAACCGCTTAATTAAATTTTTCGTTCGTTTGTCGAGACGAGCATAACCTTCGTAAAGCATAAGTAAATCCAACCAATCCTTTACAAGAATTAAAAATTTCCAATGTTCAAATATGAAAGAAATTAAAAATAAAAGATAAAAAATCAAAAATACATATCAAAATGAAAAAATTATAATGCAAGATTCAAGCAATCATAAAGTTATAGCTTCAAAGTCGTAGATTGTGGGACTTTTAGGAACTTTTTCTTTAGACCTCAAAACTTTAGACTTAAAATATATTTTTTTTAGCATTCATCTTTGAATTTTGATTTGTCATTTTAATGTTTGATTTTTTATTTTTGATTTTAAAATTTATCTGATGCTTGTAATTTGATATTTATCCTTTTAGTGCCAACTTCTTGCCTATCGCCTCTCTGCTAAAAATCACAATCGCCAAACTTAAGCTTTCTTTTTACCAAAGCAAAGAAATTGTGAGGTTCCAGCTTAATCAAATTTAAAGAACTCTTAGAAACAGAAACTCTTAAAGAATCAAAAGACGCCACATCCACCGCTATCTGACCATCTATGTGGATACTGACTTCTTCTTTCTGAAAAACAGGTTCAATTCTAATCTCATCTTTATCAGAAAAAACCAGAGTTCTATTAAAAATAGTATGAGGACAAACAGGAGTTAATAAAATTACTCTCGCAAGAGGTGAAGCAATCGGTCCGCCCGCGGAAAGTGAGTAAGCGGTCGAACCGGTAGGTGTTGAAAAAATTAATCCATCAGCGGCATAATTTATAAAAAATGAATTATTAATGTAAACATCCAATCCCATTAAACGATGGGATATCCCGCGCCCAATAACTACCTCGTTTAAAGCCTTATATGAAACAAGCACTTTGCCTTCTTTTACAACATCACAATCCAGCATCATTCTTCCTTCAAAAGAAAAATCTTTAGCCACAATCCTTTCAAGAGCAGAATTAACATCCTTAATTTCTACTTCAGCCAAAAAACCAAATCTGCCTAAATTTATCCCAAGAACAGGTATTTTGTGACCATTAATTATTCGCGCGGCTCTTAAGATAGAACCATCGCCGCCAAGCACAATTATTGCCTCAGCCTCTTTTGTTAAATCTTTCTCGGAACACCCCAAATCGCCTCTACCAATGTTGTTTGCATCTTCTATTGGAATCTTAACCCCAACCTTCTTCTTTTCAAGCAAACTAATTATTCCATTTGCAATTTTTTTTGCTTCAGACTTTTCTGTATGCACTATAAGCCCTACTTTTCTCACAAATCTCTAACTCCTTTTCCCAGCCTTAATTCTTTCAAGCGCTTCAAGTATCATCTCGCTAGGCGAATACTGATCCACTTTTCTCCTGATTTTCGTTTAAGTTCTAACCTAAACGAATATGTGCTTCCCGAACTACATTTTCAATTATACTTGTTTTGTCAAAATCTTTCTTTTTAACAAGAGTTAAATAAAACAAAAATTCTATATTACCTTCAATTCCGGCAATAGGAGAATACGTCAAACCATTAACATAAAATTCATTCTCCTCAAAATATTTCCACAAATCTTCCAATACTTCAAGATGAATCTTTAGTGTCTTAATAACTCCCTTTTTCTCAACCTTTTCTTTTCCTGCTTCAAACTGAGGTTTAGCCAAAAAGATTATTATCCCGTCTGGTTTTAAAAATTGTCTTAGATTGTTGATAAATTTTTTGACTGAAATAAAAGAAACGTCAACTACTATCACATCAACCTTTTCAGGAATTTCGGAAGAGGTTAAATATCTAACATTTTTTCTTTCAAGAAGTAAAACACGAGGATCATTTCTTAGCTTCCATGCCATCTGACCATAACCAACATCAACGGCAATTACTTTTTTTGCTCCATTTTGCAAAAGACAATCAGTAAAACCGCCTGTTGACGAACCAACATCGATTGCAATCCTGCTTTTAACATCTATATTAAATTCCCTAAGCGCTTTTTCTAATTTCAAGCCGCCGCGAGACACAAAGGGGTAATCATTTTCTTTTAAGACTACATTGTCTTTTGGCCCAATCATCGTGCCAGCCTTGGCGGCTGAATTATCATTAACAAGAATTTTTCCAGCCAAGATTGCCGCTCTTGCCCGATTCCTGTTCTCAAATATATTATTTTCAACCAGCCACTCATCGAGTCTTTTTTTAACTAACATAATCTTCCACTCAATATTTTATTCTTCTTTTTTGAAACTATCCTGCGCTCCACATTTCGGGCACTTCTTTGGTTTACATCTGCCCTCTTTGGTGGCGCCGCATTTTGAACATTTCCAAACTGCCAATTTAATTACCTCCTTGAAGTCGAGAGTGTGGAGTCGAGAGTAAAGAGTAAAGGTATATAACACTTACTACCGACTAACAACTAACAGACTACCAACTAATTTTAACTTTTACGTTTTTGATATTGTGCCAAAAATTTAAAATACTTCTGCCTGCACAAAAAAGGCGACATTTATAAATGAAATGCCGCCCTCGAAAATTATCTCCTGACTAGCTTGCCGTAACTGAGCTTTTACTGGAAGAAACAACATGAAGACCTGCTTCTTTTTGAAGAAGTTTTGCCCTGTCTGTTTTCTCCCATGTAAAATCTTTGTCCTGCCTGCCAAAATGTCCGTAACAAGCTGTCTTTTTGTAAATCGGTCTTCTTAAATCCAAATCTCTAAGTATTGCCGCTGGTCTTAAATCAAAATGCTCCTTAACCAGCTTTTCAATTTTTGATTGGGCAATTTTCTCTGTTCCGAATGTGTCAACCATCACAGAAACAGGATGCGCTACTCCGATAGCATAAGCAACCTGAACTTCACATCTATCAGCCAAGCCTGCCGCTACAACATTTTTTGCCACATATCTTGCCGCGTAAGCAGCCGATCTGTCAACTTTTGTTGGATCTTTTCCGGAAAAGCATCCGCCTCCGTGACGAGCCATGCCGCCATATGTATCAACAATAATTTTTCTTCCGGTAAGCCCCGTGTCACCCTGCGGACCGCCAACTACAAATCTTCCGGTTGGATTCACTAAGTACTTTAGCTTGTTGTAATCCACCATATCTTCAGGCAAAACTGGTTTAACTACATGTTCGAGCAAATCTGGCTTGATAATCTGGTCAACTTCAACGTTTGGATGATGCTGGGTTGAAATCAATACAGTATTTATATTAACCGGACGACCATCTGCATACTCAACCGTTACCTGTGTTTTTCCGTCAGGGCGAAGGTAGGGAAGAATCCCCGCCTTTCTTACTTCGGCTAAACGATGAGCTAATTTATGAGCAAGAATTATAGGCATCGGCATAAGCTCAGGTGTTTCATTGCAGGCATAGCCAAACATCATTCCCTGATCGCCAGCGCCTTCATAATCTAACTGCTTATCGGTATAATCTTCACCTGTCCTCTCTTCAAGCGCGTGATCAACTCCCTGCGCGATATCAGATGACTGCTCATCGATTGACGTTACTACACCACAGGTGTCACAATCAAAACCATACTTAGCTCTTGTATAACCCACCTCTCTGACCGTCTCTCTAACAACCTTAGGAATATCAACGTAAGTTGAAGTAGTAATCTCGCCAGCAACTACCACCAGCCCTGTAGTAACAAGCGTTTCACAAGCCACCCTTCCCTTCGGATCATCTTTATAAATCGCGTCAAGAATTGCGTCAGAAATTTGATCGCACATCTTGTCCGGATGACCCTCCGTTACTGATTCTGAAGTAAATAGAAAGTGTTTTTTGTCCAATTAATTTTCCTCCTTAAAAATAAAATACTCTCTTCTAAAATAATAAAAGAGAGTTATTCTTTCCCTCCTTATCTTTCAGAAGTATTCCAAACATTCTGCAGGAATTGGCACCTTAAAAACAGTTTTCACTGTTATCAGGTTGCCGGGCTTCACAGGGCCAGTCCCTCCGCCAACTCTGGATAAGAATCCTTTATTTAATTTTTATTAATTTTAAAGTAGCAGAAAGATAGAGGCTAGTCAAGCTAAAAAGACCATTTCTCCTCTTTTGGTAATCTCAAACCATCAATTTAAACTTGACGGCACACCAAGCTTATTTTAAAAACTTTGTCAAAGCCTCGTCGAGTTCTTCAATTAATTCTTCGCCCTTTTCTTCTTTTATCGCCTTGGTTACACAGGTTTCAAGATGTCTTTTAAGAACAAGCAAACCAGCTCTATCCAGCGCCGCCCTTACAGCCGCTATCTGAATTAAAACATCAATGCAATACCTGTCTTCTTCAACCATTTTTTTAACGCCCTGTATCTGACCGGAAACACGAGACAATCTGTTTTCTATTTCCTCTTTTGAAACAACCATTTCTTCCTCCGGTTTAACTAATTCAAGGTAACTCTAAATAAGAAATTCATTAGGTGTAATATCATGCAGAAACTTCCATATATGTAGAAAAGATTTCTTTCACTTTCATTTTAAAATAATATCATATTTTAACTATTTGATATAGCCCAACCCGAACAACTCGGAATCTTAAGTTTTAAATACAAATTTTAATTATCTTATCCTATTTTTCTATAAGCCATTTCAATGTAAGGCTTAACCGTTTCAATATCGTGTTCTGATTTTATTTTAAATTCGGTATTACCTGTGCCATAATGCCCAATATTTGTGACATCTCTATAAATTTTAGGAGGGTCTGAGATATCAGAAGGTTTTAGTTTGAGATATAACGTAATGTTTTCTTTTTCTAATTTCATGCAAACAATATTTTGAGAGCTTTTATAGGCAACGTAAAATTTTTTGGGAGTCTGTTCAATAGATGTGTCTAATCCCATTATATAATCTTAAAGATGTAAAGTTAACTCCCTTACTTTTTTGGATTTGCCTGCCAGGTGTTGCTCAAATGTATAACTTCCAGTTGCTCTTGTTTGAGCAGCTTTCTTTCCTGCTGCAACCATTACGGGATTTTTGCTTGGATCAATGGTATTTGTTGATGGAGGATATGATTGTTTAAAAACCTCCTCAAAATAGATAGTTGAATTTTTAAATATTCGATATTTCCAAAGTTCAATGTTGGCGCCCATGACTTGCACAGCATGTAAATCATATTTTTTATAGTTGGGTGCAATGCAAATGACACGCACATCTGACCAATCTACCTTGACACTATGTCCAATACCTTTTTGAACTGCAATTTCAAAATCTCCCATGTGATCATGAATCCATGAAAGATAAAATAGACTTTGATTTATGAGCTCAGATGATTCCACTTTTTTATACTCAATTATAACGGGATTGTTATCTTCAGATAAAGCTAAAGTGTCTATTCTTCCTGCGTGTTGCGCTCCAGTGGGAAATTCTGAGGTTACTAATCTACAATTGAATATTGCTTTAATATTTTTTTCTACTAAATTCTGTAATTCTTTTTCCACATTAAAGTTGGTTTGTTCTACTGGAACCATATTATGACCAACAATTTCAAACAATGGCATAAATTTCTCCTTTTATTTTTTTCTATCATCTGAAATCAACGACTTTTAGAAGCGATACTTTTGCCGTGTTTAAAAAATCCACTGGATTACTTTTTAGGTATTCGCTTATATATACTTTTATTTAAGCATTCCACTTAATAAGCAATTTAGAATGGCGGCGGCCCAATCAATTCAGTTAATTCGAGTGATTCAGAGGAATGATGTTGCAACTTAACTGGTCTTGTTGGCGGCGACATGCGGTGTTGACCGTCTGCACTCTTTGCAATCAAATAGAAATTATTATTGTAAGGCCTCGAATCTTTGGGATCATAGCGCTCGGTACGCAAACTTGCGACAATACTAACGGTGCTATCGGGAACACTAAAAGAGTTTACCCCATTAGGAAAGTAGGTCAAGAACGCCTGAATTTGTGTGCTGGAGTCTGCCCAATTGGGCCATTTTTCCCTATCAAGTGGACCCGCTTGATTTGAGCCGATGATAGAATCGCTGATGTTGGGTTCAAGCACTGTCCAATCACTTGTGCTATTCCATTTTTTCATTAATGCTCCTTTACTTAATTTATGCTTGCTTAATATAGAATTCTTGCTTTTTAGCATAAAATTACAAGAACTTTCAGGCAATTCAAATATTTGCATTTTAAAATTTGCAATTCCGACTTGTTCGGGCTAGATATCTACTGTCTTCAATTTTAGAAATCTCTTCATGGGATCAAAATCTCTGTCATCATGTAATAAGGAGAGTTGATAATGTATACAGAAAGTCCCAATCATAACATCTATGGTCTTCCTTACGGTGATACCATTCTTTCTGAGAAATCGATAATTCATTGCGCTCTTAACTGCCAATTCTTGTCCTCCCATTTCCATAAAAGGGAAGCTTAAAAGCAATTTCTTTGCGACTCTGAAATCATTATCGTTTTGAAATCCCTGAAGAACTTCAGTTAAAACGAGATCGCCTATTATGATTGGTTTATTTCCAAGCGCGGAATCCAGCCAATCAGTCTTGTTCGTTTTCTCACCATTGAAATAGTCAATCCAAACAGATGAATCTACCAAAATCATTTGTCTATTCGCATCTCATTCAAATCGCCAGACCATTTCAGTCTGCCTCGAAAATCTCTTATTTTTGACTGACGTCTAAGTTGCACCAACAATCTTAGCCCTTCTTCTATGGCAGCTTTTTTTGTTTTGAGACCAGATAATTTGAGAGCAGACTTCATTAGATCGTCATCGATCGCTACATTTGTTCTCATGATTACCTCCTATGTGTATTAACATATATTATTATACACACTAAAGAATGTAGTGAAAAGTTATTTTTTTTTACATCTAACAAATAAGTTCAGTGACAGCCATCTTTTGCTATCCGATGGAATAATTTATTATGCCGTTTCAATTTTTGCCGCATTTAAAAACATCCGCTGGATTTTCACACAGTCTGGGCGTTGGTTCGCAGCTTTCTCATGATTGCATTCATTGTCTTCATTGTGCGGGGACTTTGAAGGACTCGATTAGCCTCAGGATGGTGCCTACGAGACCGATGATCCAGCCGATAGGGTAGGGCAGAACGACGAGTAACCACCAATTCGAACGTCCGGTGCTGCCCCCAACGCCTCCGAGCATACTCAACCCAAACATCACTCCAACACCGATCATTATCAGAATAAAAGCACAGTAAAGGAGTAAGCGGTATCGGCTCTTGCCGAGAAACGCGCCGAGTGCGACCATACCGCTGCCGGGGAGTATGATAAGCGAGCCCTCGAGTGGGTCGATGGCTCCGATCAGCATGGCGATGAGGCCAACGATGACCAGAATATTCGACCAGAGTAAACGTGTTTTCATAAGATCTCCTCTCTGCGAACGGTTTGCGTTAGTGGCGGTGAGGCGGGCATGGATTCGATTTGAGAGTAGGAAAAACTCGAAGCCAGAAAAATGCTTGAAAAAGCCGCAGAATCCCCACCGTCCACTGCACGCTTTGTTAGCCCTTGCTCTATTTATGTTCTCCGTTGGGTCTTTTAATATGTCCGTTTATTTTGTGAAACTCGTAACACTCAAAGATACACTTACAAAAGTCAACCATTCGCTTATCTCCATTAGAGACAGCCTGCTCATAAAGTTTAATAAAATATTTCTTACCTGCTTCTGTTTGAGAATAATTCTTTTTCATGAGATTGTGTTCCATGCATAATGTTTGACCGTTGTTAACAGAATTGTCACCATCTTTATCTTTTGGTTTTCTGTGATCAGCACATAACTCAATACCATCTTTTCTCCCTCGGCCACATACTACACACTGATAGTGGTCTCTCTTGAATATTTCTTCTTTCACCTCCGGCGTAAAATCAAACAGTTCGACTTCTTTGATATGGTCAGGGTCATAGCGATAAACACCTTTGCCGATTTTGATTAATTTTTCCTCCTGATGAAGTTTGCGAATGGCTCTCCACGGATCTCTTGGAGGTTCAGGATTGTCCTTTAGATATTGTTCTGTAACCCAATCCACAACAGGTCCATGTTTTAAGTCTTTCTTGGGATGCCTTTTAAAATACTCCATGATTAAGTCACTGATACTTTTAGCCATTACTTACATCCTCCTGCGACATTGAGTTTGAGCTGATTTATCTGTCCTTCTGTCAAAAGTCGTCTCTTTGCCAATTCACAATAATTTTTATCAATATCAACCCCTATGCCTCTTCGTCCAGTGTGCAGGCAGGCAAGTAATGTTGAACCGCTACCAAGAAATGGGTCAAGTATTGTTTCACCAACAAAGCTAAAAAGTTTTATACATCTTCTTGGCAACTCAACTGGAAATGGGGCAGGATGTCCTACTCTCTTTTTGCTCTCGCCGCTAAAATTCCATACGCCGTTAGTCCATTCCATAAATTCTTGTTTGGTTATATCTGATTTTCGACTACCACTGGTCTTTTTCCATTCTTTTTTATAAAGGACAACAATAACTTCAACGGGGGCTATCACATAAGGAGCAGATGCAGACAGCCACGAACCCCATGCTGTGCGTCTTGAGATATTTTGTTCATTCCAAATAATTGTTGAATGATATTTAAAGCCAATTTGTTTTGCTATTGTTGTAATATCAGCACACATGCTCTGTTGACCGCCTTTATTTTTATCTAAAGGAATATTCAGGCAAAATCTCCCATCATTTTTTATAAATTTATAACATCTGGCAAGCCATTCTCTTGTGAATGAAAGGTAATCATTATAGGTCATGGTGTCATCATGTGAGTTGTATTTTATGTTTACATTATAAGGTGGAGAGGTAACAATTAGATCTATAGAATTATCTGCAATGTTTTCTGTCTTCAAAATGTCAGTGTTATAAATCCATATCGAATCTGTATGGGAAAACAACTCATTAGATTTTGTTTTTTTATCCTCTACAATATAAGTAGCTTCAGGCTCTTCAACCATAAAATTTGTTTTCCGATATTTATATTTGCTTGGATTTTGGGGAGCTTCAAAGTTCTGACTTTCTCTCAAATATTTTTCGATATTCTCTCTATTAAAACGACGTTGTCCTCCGGGCGTTCTCAACGAAGAAATCAATCCTTGCTTCTCCATACGATAAATAGTCGCAGTGCTTATTCCGAGATATTTTGCAGTTTCTTTTGTTGTAAAAACAGTTTTCTCTTCCATAACATTCCTCCGATAAAAGTTTGTATATACTTTATCAGGACATTACAACATTAATCAACACTTGTCAATTTTATTTTAAATCTTGAGGGCTAACTTATAATTAGACGTACTAATAGCCGCATTATTTTACGGCTTTATGGAATACTGATCCCCGTTTTCACGAGGACAAGTCTGAAAAATACTTCCATTTAGCAATCTAATCTGGAATATTTAATATTTAGACGGCTAAATAGCTTGATAATTATTTTGATTACAGTATAATTCGCGATATGCTACCGCCATTATAGTGCAATCTTTTTCTTGCGAACTATTCGATAACATATTTATTATAAAAAATAACGAAAGACAGGGATTGTCAAACTTCCAATTCATCTGTCTCCAAGTTTATCCACTAAATAATCTATTATTATCCTTGCTGTTTCTGTTTTTGACATTTCTGGAAATTCTTTTATATCTCCGTTTTTATCAATTATTGCAATCTGATTAAAATCACTGCCAATCACTGAAATATCATTTGCCACAATAAAGTCCAGATTTTTCTCTTCCAGTTTCTTTTTCGCGTTTTCAATTAAATTTTTATCCTCAAGAGCAAAGCCTGTTAAAATTTGCTGTTTTTTATTTCTACCAAGTTCCTTTAAAATATCAGGGTTTTCTTTTAATTCCAATGTCCTGATTTTCCCGTCTTTTTTTATCTTTCCTTCTATCTTCTGAACAGGGCTGAAGTCCGCGATCGCGGCTGACATAATCAACGCGTCTGACTCTGAGAAATACTTATCTATTTCAACTTTTAATTCAGAAGCGGTTTCTATTTCAACAAACTCTGCCCGAGAAGGAGGAATTAAGTTCGCGGGAGCGCTTATTAAAATAACTTTCGCGCCTCTTTTCGCGGCTTCGCCGGCAATCGCGTAACCCATCTTGCCACTTGAGCGGTTGGTTATATACCTTAAACTGTCAATTGGTTCCCGTGTTCCGCCGGCAGTAACAATAATTGTTTTGCCCTTTAAATCATCTTTTCGATTAACTTCAGAAATAACTGATTCAATTATTTCATCAATAGACGCCAACCGGCCGATTCCTTCATCGCCGCACGCAAGCTCACCTGTTTCCGGTTCAATTATTTCAAAACCTTTTCTTTTTAATTTTGAGATATTCTCTTGAGTTTCAGGATTTAAGTACATCTGTGTATTCATCGCGGGAGCAAAAATCATCGGGGCACTGCTTGCTAAAACAATGGTGGATAACGCGTCATCAGCAATTCCGTTCGCGATTTTCGCGATTATATTCGCGGTAGCGGGAGCAATTAAAATTATATCTGCTTTTTTTGCCGCGGAAATGTGTGTAATGGGATCAGAGTTTTCATCAAAAAGAGAAGTGATAACCTCTTTATTGGTAATGGCCTTAAATGTAAAAGGGGTGATAAACTTCGTTGCCGCTTCCGTCATTACAACCTGAACTGTTGCTCCTGACCTGATTAACAGACGGGCAATTTCAGCAGACTTATAAGCGGCAATTCCTCCCGTTACACCAAGAAGAACCTTTTTGTTTTCTAGCATTTTGCACCTTTCTGTCTTCTGCTTTCTTTAGCATGTATTATTAACGATGGAAGACAATATAGGGTAGGATACAAAGTCACAAGGTCACAAGTAAAGAAACCTGTCACTTGTGACTTGCAACTTGTGACTTTAATATTACTTTATGCCGTCCTTCACCCTTGAGTATGTAACTTTTCCTTCTCTTATCTCTTCAAGGGCAATTGAAAGCGGATTATTAGAGGCTATTTTCACCAAAGGACCTTCTCCGTGAGTAAAAGTTTCCTTATGAAGATTATTGAAATATTCATTGATCTGACGAGTTCTTTTTGCCGCCATAATTACTAAGGTAAAACGGCTGTCAACTTTTGAAACTAATTCATCTGGTTTTGGGTAAAGCATTTTTCCT
>JACQXZ010000074.1 GCA_016208465.1 Actinomycetota bacterium | reverse complement strand
GATCCTTATTCTTTAAGACGCCAGATGTACGGTATTGTTGAAATTATTATCAGGAACAATATTCTTCTCTCTTTATCCTCTTTGGTTGATATTTCGCTTAATATATTAAATCAGAATGGGATTAAATTTGATTTTAATAAAACTAAAACAGAAATCGATAACTTCCTGATTCAGCGGATGCGACAATATTTTCTGGCTAAAGAAAAAGATTACGATGTCTTGGATGCTGTTTTAATAAATAAAGTTGAGAATCTGATTGATGTTAAAGAAAAAATAGAAGCTGTTTCAGCGCTTAAGAATTCAGAACAAATAGAAGACTTGCTGACACCTTTTAACCGATGCAAAAATTTATCAAAACCAGAAGCAGGCATTGAAGTTGATGAAAATATTCTTGTAGAAACCGAGGAAAAAGATTTATATTCAAAAGCGCTTAAGACAGAAAAATTGCTTGATGATTTTATTGATAAAATGGATTATGAGTCAGGTCTTAAAGTCTTAGTTGAATTAAGGCCGCCGATTGATTTGTTTTTTGATAAAGTCTTAGTGATGGCGGAAGATGAAAAAATTCGGTCTAATCGTTTGGCTTTGCTTAATAAAATCGTAAGCATTTATCAGAAAGTTGCAGATTTTTCTAAGATTGTTGTTGGAAGTCCCAGGTTGTAAGTCCAAGGTCATAGTGTCTTATAGTTTAAAATTGTGTAATTTTGCGCTGAGCTTGTTTCGGTGTTTTGTCAGAATATAAAGATGAGTCACAAAGTCACACGACACAAGTCACAAGCGAAGAAATTTTTAACTTGTGACCTGTGACTTGCAACTTATGACTTTTAATTCCGACTAGTTCGGGTTAGGATGGCATTAGTTTAAAATGAAAAAAGCAAAGATATATGTTCTTTCGGACTCGCTTGGAGAAACAGCCGAACAGGTGTCCAAAGCAGCAATTAGTCAGTTCGCGAGAGATGATTTTAAAATTATTCGTTTACCCAAAATAAAAAACGAGGAACAGATAATAAAAATCATAGAAAAGGCTAAAGATGAAAAGTGTGTGATTCTTTATACATTGGTTGAGCCCCATCTTAAAGAACTTCTGGAAGATCGGGCAAGTAAAAATCTGATTCCAAAAGCCGATATTTTAGGGCCAGCTATAAATGCGTTATCTGAAATCTCAGAGAATCCGCCTGATTTAAAACCGGGGATTTCAAGACAGTTAAACAGAAATTATTTTAGAAAAATTGAAGCGCTTGAATTTGCGGTTAAATATGATGATGGTAAAAACCCCAGAGGACTAAAAGAAGCAGAGATTGTGCTTACTGGAGTGTCACGAACATCCAAAACTCCTTTAAGTATGTATCTCGCTTATAAAGGATATAAGGTGGCGAATGTTCCAATAGTTTATAATATTCCTCCACCAAAAGAACTTTATGAAATTCCAGCCAGTAAAATTGTTGGGCTCACCATAAGTCCTGAAATTTTACTTGAAATTAGAGAACAAAGATTGGAGGCGATCGGGGCAAGGAAAGAAAGAAATGGTTACGCAAAATTCAATGATATAATGAAAGAGTTAAAATACGCGGATTCTATTATGAGTACACTGTGTTGTCATATTATAAATGTCGCCCACAAAGCAATTGAGGAAACCGCAAACGAAATTTTAAAAATTTTTATGTAAGAATGTAACCGGGTCAGGAGACCCGATTCAACCCTCGCGATAGAGGCAGGTCTCCTGACCTGCCCAATAAAATTCTAAGGAGGTTCAAAGAGTGAAAAAACGTGATTCAAAAAAATACAAGTATACGTATGCCTTTGAAGAAGGCGGCGCGAAAATGAAAAGTCTGCTTGGTGGGAAGGGGGCCAACCTTGCTGAAATGACTGGTTTGGGGTTACCGGTTCCACAGGGATTCATAATTTCCACAGAAGCCTGCAATGAATATTCTATAGGTAAAAAATTCCCCAAAGGTTTAGATCAGGAGGTTGAACTGCGTTTAGTGGAACTTGAAAAGAAAACCGGCAAAAAGCTGGGTGATTTAAAAGATCCACTCCTGGTATCTGTTCGTTCAGGCGCTGTTTTTTCTATGCCGGGAATGATGGACACTGTTTTAAATTTAGGATTGAATGATGATTCGGTTGAAGGATTAATTCTTCAGACCAGCGATGAAAGATTTGCTTATGATTCATATCGTCGGTTTATTCAGATGTTTGGCAATGTAGTCTTAAAAGTTGAATCATCGAAATTTGAAAAAGCTATTTCCAAAAAGAAGGAAGAAAATGGAGTAAAACTTGATACAGAATTAACCGCTGAAGATTTAAAAGATTTGGTTAAGATATTTAAAAAGATTGTGAAGAATGACGCAAAAATTGATTTTCCCGTCAACCCAAGGGCACAGCTTGAACTTTCGATTAAAGCAGTTTTTGAATCATGGAATAATCCAAGAGCGAAAGTTTATCGAAAAGCAAATGGAATTCCCGATAATCTGGGAACAGCAGTAAACATTCAGACAATGGTTTTTGGAAACAAAGGTTCAGATTGCGGAACAGGTGTTGCTTTTACCCGAAATCCTTCAACCGGCAAGAAAGAATTGTATGGCGAATATTTATTAAACGCGCAGGGTGAAGATGTAGTTTCAGGCGCGAGAACTCCTCAACCAATTAAAAAACTTGAGAAAGAAATGCCAAAAGCGTTTAAACAATTAATAAGTATAATGAAAACTCTGGAAAAACACTATAAAGATATGCAGGATATAGAATTTACGATTGAGCAGGGTAAACTGTATATGCTGCAGACACGTAACGGTAAAAGAACCGCTGCCGCCGCTTTAAAGATTGCTGTAGATATGGTTAGCGAGAGATTAATTAATCAGGATGAGGCAATCGGAAGAATTGATCCGTCTGTGCTCGACCAGCTTTTACATCCCCGGCTTGATCCCAACGCAAAAATAAATGTTTTAGCCAAGGGGTTACCGGCATCACCGGGAGCGGCAACCGGAAAGGTTGTTTTTGACGCAGACAAGGCGGAAGAAATGGGAAGCAAAGGCGAGAAAGTAATTTTAACCCGCTGGGAAACAACCCCTGACGATATTCACGGCGTCATTGCCGCCCAGGGAATTCTGACTTCACACGGCGGTATGACAAGCCACGCCGCGGTTGTGGCAAGAGGAATGGGCAAACCCTGTATTTGTGGCTGTGAGGAAGTGAAAATTGATTTGGAGGGTAAAGTTTTTAGAGTTGGCAATACTCTAATAAAAGAAGGAGATATAGTTACAATTGACGGAGCAAGTGGGCAGGTAATTTTAGGCGAGGTTCCTTTGATTTCTCCAATTATAAGCAGTGATTTTAAAAAGCTGTTATCATGGGCTGATAAAAAACGCCGCTTGGGGGTCAGGACAAATGCTGATACTCCTGAGGACGCGAGAAAAGCTCGGGAGTTTGGAGCGGAAGGAATTGGTCTTTGCAGAACAGAGCATATGTTTATGGCGGAAGACAGAATTGTTCATGTCAGACATATGATTCTCGCGGAGACTGATAAAGAAAGATCTGAAGCATTAGATAAATTACTTCCGATGCAGCGGGGAGATTTTGAAGGTATTTTTCAGGCAATGGAAGGACTGCCGGTTACTATTCGATTACTCGATCCTCCGCTTCATGAGTTTTTACCCAACTTGTCAGATTTAAAAGTTGAACTGGCTGAATTAAAACACAAGAAAGCGGCTCAGTATAAAATATCTGAAAAAGAAAAATTAATTTCAAAAGTTCGGGCGCAGGTTGAAGCAAATCCAATGCTTGGATTGCGCGGCTGTCGTTTGGGAATTACTCATCCGGAAATTTATGATATGCAGGTCAGGGCAATTATGGAAGCAGCCTGCAAAGTTGCCTCAAAAGGAAAAATTCCAAAAGTAGAAATTATGATTCCGCTGGTTTCTCATTTTAATGAATTGAAACTTTTGAGAGAGAGAACAATAAGTGTTGTTGAAGATGTTTTGCTCAAGAAAAAGATGAAAATTCCTTATACAATTGGAACAATGATTGAACTTCCGCGCGCCGCTGTGACCGCGGATAAAATCGCTGAATACGCGGACTTTTTCTCATTTGGAACAAATGATTTAACCCAGACAACTTTTGGATTCAGCCGTGATGACGCGGAAGGCAAATTTCTTCCAAAATATTTAGAGGATAAAATTTTAGAGGATAATCCGTTTGAAGTTTTGGATGAAGACGGGGTTGGCAAATTGGTCGCGATAGCAAGTGAACTTGGAAGAAAAACCAAACCTAATCTGAAATTAGGAGTTTGCGGAGAGCACGGCGGAGAGCCAAGATCAGTAAAATTATGCGATAAAATCGGGCTTACTTATGTAAGCTGTTCGCCTTACAGAGTGCCTTTGGCAAGACTTGCCGCGGCCCAGGCAAGGTTAGATGGAGCAGAGGCAGGCGCGAGAGAGAAGTAGGAAGGAAAAGTTCTAAAAACTTAGAATAGAATCATTAGGGCAAGTAATTTAAAAAATTAAATTTTTAAGGAAACCAGATGAAGAAGCCATTTGTATTCACTATATCTCTAATGATTTTGCTTACTGTTTTCCTTGGCGGATGTAAATCTGCCCAAAAATCTGAAAAAAAGAAAACAGTGAAAAAAGAGGAGAGAAAAATGACACCTGTTGAATCTTCGTTTAAGTTAAAATCTTCAGCTTTTGAAAACAATCAGACAATTCCTGCTAAATATGCCAACACAGGTGTTTCAGGCGGAGAAAATATATCTGTTCCTCTTTCTTGGGAAAATCCTCCCGGCGATGTTAAGTCTTTTGCTGTCTCTATAATTGATCGACATCCAATCGCTGATAATTGGGTACACTGGCTGGTGATAAATATCCCGGCTAATACAACTTCTTTGCCTGAAGGAGCTTCTGGTTCTGATAAAATACCCGGAGGCTCCTTAGAATTAAACAATACTTTTGGATTTAAAGGTTACGGCGGGCCTCAGCCTCCACCTCGTTCAGGGGCGCATAACTATGAGGTAACAATGTATGCTCTTAACACAGAAGGGATTTCTTTAACCGGGGAAATTTCAGCCAGTGAATTTGAAAGCGCTGTCAATGGAAAAGTAATAGCAAAAGCCACTCTGATTGGTAAATTCTCGAGATAGATAAGGTACTATTTTTCGGATGTGATTTGATTGTTGACTTAGTGATACCAAAAGTATATACTGTATTTGAATTTTATATGTTTTTTTAGGAGGGTTGTATATGTCAAAGGTTTTATCTTTGAAATTGAAAGAAGAGATTTTTAAAGAAACTGAAAAGATAAGAAAATCGATTAAAATTCCCAGAAATGCTTACATCAATAATGCATTGGATTTTTATAATAAAATTCATAATAGAAATATTCTCAAAAAGAAACTTCAACAAGAATCAAAACTTGTGACAAATGAATCATTGGCTGTTCTAGAAGAGTTTGAAAGTCTTATTGAAAGTTAAGGTCTATGAAAATAAAAAAATGGGAAGTCTGGATTGCAAATTTGGACCCGCGAATCGGTACAGAGCCGGGGAAAACCCGCCCAGTAGTAATAATACAAACTGATTTACTCAATGGAATTCATCCCTCTACCATTGTTTGTCCTATCACTTCAAACATAGAACCTGAATCCGACATTTTGCGAGTTCATCTGGGACATAAAGAAGCAGGTTTAAAAAAGTCTTCAGATATTTTAGTCGATCAATTAAGAGCAATTGACAACAGGAGATTAATTGAAAGACTTGGAGTTGTATCCGATCAGAGCAAGGAAAAACTAATACAAAATATTTCTATAATTCTTGACATAGGTATTTAAATTACATTTTGCAAAGAAGAATAAGGGATAATGAAGAGGTAAAGGAATGAAATCAACAGAGCAATTAAAAGAAGAGCACGAGGCAATAAAATTAATGTTAAAAATTTTGGAAAAAGTTTGTGAAAAACTTGAATCCGGGGAAAAGGTAAACCACGAAGATATTGATAAAATAGTTGAATTCATCAAGGATTTCGCTGATAGGTGTCATCACTTAAAAGAAGAAAAATTACTTTTTCCCGCAATGGAGGAAGCAGGAGTTCCCAAAGAAAGAGGACCAATTAGTGTGATGCTTATGGAGCATGATGAAGGACGCGGTTATGTTAGAGGTATGAGCGAAGCCATTGTTAAGTATAAGTCGGGTGATTATAGCGCTTCATCTGAAATTGTTAAAAACGTAAGGGGCTACATTGAACTTTTAACTCAACATATTAATAAAGAAGATAATATTCTTTATCCAATGGCAGATATGCGTTTTTCGGAAGAAAAGGATGAAGAATTATTGAAAGAATTTGAAATAGTTGAGCAGGAGAGAATTGGGTTGGGAAGACATAAAGAACTTCATAAGTTTCTTGAAGATTTAGAAAAAACTTATTTGGGATGAGTTGGATAAAAAGTAGAGATAGAGTAAAGAGATAGAGAGAAAAGTTAAATAAAGAAGGATATGGGCACAAAAAAGTCAAATGATAAACTTAGAGACAAATAATTGGTCTCTTGCAATTCAAATTTGTGTAATTTTTGGCAGAACATATAAGATGGTAAGATGGGTCACAAAGTCACAATGACACACGTTTAGAAGACAGATTACAGAAGTCAGAAAACAGATTTTTTGAAAACTCCACTTTGTTTAGTCTGTCCTCTGTTTTCTTGCTTCTGTCCTCTGAACCTGTGACCTGTGACTTGCAACTTGTGACTTTCAGTAGGAGGTGGAGTAAAATGTTATCAACAATACCTATAAATCTTGAAAAAGTAAGCAAAGAGGATTTGGACAAAGAAATATTAAGAATTGGAATGATAGCTGAATTAGATGCCGTAAATCTTTACGAGCAAATGGCAGCTATGACTGAGAATGAGCATATTAAAAAAATTCTTCTGGATATAGCGAAAGAAGAAAAAACACACGTGGGAGAATTTCAGGCTTTATTATTGAAAGAGGACGAAGAACAGGAAAAAGAATTAAAAGAAGGCGAAAAAGAAGTTGAAGAATTAACAGGTGCAAGGAGGTAGAAACGTGGAAACAATTATAAACAGCGGAACAACAACGCTGTATTCTTTACCGCAGTTATCTTATGGGTACAACGAATTGGAACCACACATATCTGAAGAACAATTAAGAATACATCACGATAAACATCATCAGGCTTATGTTAATGGCGCCAACGCGATCCTTCAGAAACTAGAGAAGGCAAGAAAAGAAAATGCCGATCTGGATATTAAGTCTACTTTGAAAGAGCTGTCATTCAATATAGGCGGACATTTGCTTCATTCATTATTCTGGGGTAATTTAGCGCCTGCAAACAGAGCTGGCGGAGCGCCAAGCGGAAATTTAAATGATGTGATAGAGAATGAATTTGGAAGTTTTGAAAGATTTAAAAAAGAATTTACACAGGCGGCTGTTAGTGTTGAAGGTTCCGGATGGACGGCATTAACTTTTTGCAGGGAAACCAACAGACCAATGATAATGCAGATAGAAAAACATAATGTCAATGTTTATCCGATGTTTCGGATTTTGATGGTTTTAGATGTTTTTGAACATGCTTATTATATTGATTACAAAAATGATAGAGCTAAATTTGTGGATGCGTTTTGGAATATTGTTAATTGGGATGAAGTGAGTAAGAGATTTTGAAAAATATCTGGCAAAGTTATAAATTTAAATAAAAAACTATTAGCATTCACAACACACTTATTATAATATTAATCT
>JACQXZ010000073.1 GCA_016208465.1 Actinomycetota bacterium | reverse complement strand
TTGCCTCATTTAAAAATGTACTCCAAATGAGTATTCGTTGACTCATTAGAAATGTACTTGAAAGCAGATGTCTTTATCAACTCCTTTTCTTTTAATTCTTTCTTCATTTTATTAACTTTTAAAAGTTTATCCTGAAGTATGGAGATTGTTCTTTTAAGTTGTACCGGATTTAAAGTTTCATATTGTTTCTTAAGCTTAATCTTTTTTTCTTTAGAAATATAGCTGGAAATCAATAACCGCTGATGTGGAGTTTTAGGATCATCATATTTCTTTTTTACTTTACTCCCGATCCTTGTCTTTTCTACAAGTTTCATATTTGGTAAAAAGAAATTGGTATAAAGACCAAGATAACCATAAAGTTTATTTAAAGTTGCAACCTCTTCTTCGGTGTCATATCTTCTGTAGCCAACATTGCGTCTTACCACTGTCCAGTTTTTCTGTTCTACGTAGCAATTATCATTTTTGCGATAAGGTCTGCTTCGGGTAAATGTGATCTTTTCCTTTACACACCAGCGAAAAAGATGACTGTTAATAAATTCGCTTCCATTGTCAGAATCTATTCCAAGCATTTGAAAGGGAAGTTCTTCTTTCATTTTTTCAAGCGCTTCAAAGACCCATATTTGAGCTTTATTCTTAACTGCTGCGGTTTCTGTCCATCCAGAAAATACATCAGTTAGATTAAGACTTTGAGCATAATCGCCTCCTGGATTTCCGCCTTCATGAGAAACCAAATCTATTTCAACAAAACCAGGTCTGTTTTCATCCCATTGAGCAAATGTGCGAATAGGTATCTGATGTTTAAGGAGAGTACCCGGCCTGGTCCCGCTTCTTACCTTAAACTCAAGTTTCTTTTTTTCAGGGACAAGTATTCTGTCAATGGTTGCGGCGGAAATATTTAGAAGCTTTTTCTTTACTTTCCTGTCAAGTTTGATTTCATTATGTTTTTCAAGTACAGGAATAATTTCCGGTAAAGATGCTTTGATTCTTTTACCACAAATGCCATCCAATATCGCCCATATCTTTTTAAGCGGCCTTATTACATCTTCATCATAAACACTTTGTCTTTTTCTCTTCTTAGTAACATTTTTGACTGGTCTGACTTTTGTCCTTAAAACTCTTCCGGCGTTTTCGTTCTTTCATATTTAACAACATCTGCCTGGCTCCTTTATGTTGTTTTTTTAAACATCAATTCAGAGCCAATTTTCGAGTACTTTTTTATTTGAGGCAACGATATGATTTCAAGTACATTTTAGATGAGTCAATTCGAACCGTTGACATTTCGTATAAAGTCTATATACTTATTTACAAGTATATAGATATTTTACGGAGGTCTCATGCAGAACAAAACGCAAAAAATTATAAACTATTTTAAGACTCATAGCGGGATAATTCGTTTTTCTTCTATTCGAAATGCCGGCTTTCACACGGATATTCTTCGTGCTCTTGAAAAAGAAGGAAAAATAGAAAAGGTTGTCCGTGGTATTTACAAGCTGTCACACCATGATGTTGGATCTCATCCTGATCTTGTCATAGCATCTATGCAGACCCCAAAAGGGATTATTTGTCTTCTTTCCGCTCTTGCTTTTCATGAAGCAACAAATGAAATCCCTCGCTATGTAGACATAGCTATTTCTCCCAGAGCTCATGCAAATAGAATTAAATATCCCCCTGTAAAATTTTATCGTTTTGCCCCGATGGCTTGGGAAGCCGGAATCGAAGAGCATGAAATCAGCGGTCATAAGGTTAGGATTTATAGCCTTGCAAAGACAGTAGCCGATTGTTTTAAGTTTCGCAATAAAATTGGTATCGATGTCGCTCGGGAAGCGCTTAAAATCGCTGTCATCGAGAAGCATGTCAAACCTAAAGAAATTATGTATTATGCTAAGATTTGCCGTGTTGATAGTGTTATAAAACCAATGCTGGAAACTATGCTATGAAAAAAGACATTACCAATATTCAGGCATCTGTTCGAGCTCGTCTGCAGTATAAAGCGAAAGAAACCAACTGCACGTTTGCTGAACTGTTGCAGTATTACGGGATAGAGAGGTTTCTTTATCGGTTCAGTAAATCTGAATATGCGAATAAATTTGTCTTAAAAGGAGCTCTTTTGTTTACCGTGTGGCGGATTCCCGAGAGGCGCACAACACTTGATATTGACTTTTTGGCGCGTTTCAGCAACCAAGTGGAGAATATTGAAACAGTAATGAAAGGCGTTTGCGATCTTGTCGTAGAACCTGATGGGCTTACTTTTGACGCAAAAACAGTTCAGGGGCGCAAGATTAAAGAAGATGCTGACTATGAGGGGGTTCGCGTGAAATTTATCGGCTTTTTGGATCGTTCACGTATTCCGATGCAGATTGATGTTGGTTTTGGGGATATTGTTTATCCAAAAACCAAGGTGATTGATTATCCTGTCATTCTTGATTTTCCGAAGCCTTACTTAAAAGGTTATCCGGCAGAGAGTGTGATTAGTGAGAAATTTGAGGCGATGGTTAAACTGGGTCTCTTGAATAGCCGGATGAAAGATTTTTACGACATCTGGCTTATGATGCGTCAATTCGATTTCAGTGGATCAAATCTCACTGAAGCGTTAAAGAGAACTTTTGAACATCGTAAAACCGATCTCCCAATAGGAAAACCTTTATTCGCCGAAGAGATTTATGATGAAAAATCTGACCGTCAAACGCTTTGGAGGGCTTTTTTAAGAAAAGGGGACATTAAGTATGCACCGGATAAATTAGCCACTACAGCCAAAGAAATAGAAAAATTTCTTGTTGAGCCGCTTAACGCTCTTAATAAAAGAATCGAATTTAGCAAGGAATGGAAAGCATCAGGGTCGTGGAGATGACAATGTCGTAAAGAGTGCGAATAGGATACTGTTCTGCGAAATTAACTTTATACCCATGTTAACATAAAAGATATATAATAAAATAAGAAATTCTTTGAATAGTTTAAATATAAACGAATAGGTAAAATAAAAAAATTTATCCAGAATAGATATATTCGCATTGCGCATATATTATTAAATTGGAGAGATAACGCAGTAGTTGCGGATACAAACAAGTTAGACGAAATGGCGGCGTGTTGTTACGAAACAGTCAGAGGAAGCAAGCAGATTGAAAGTAGAAGCAGTAAATAACTTACAAATTCAACAAGCTCGATTATCTGATGCGAAAGCAATTTTAGAGATTCAAAAGGAAGCCTATTTATCTGAAGCTGAGATCTATAACGATTACGATTTCCCGCCACTAAATCAAACCTTATTGGAGATGGAAGATGATATAAGAGATAAGATTGTCCTAACGGTTTTAGTAGGGAAAGAGATTGTAGGTTCGGTGCGCGCTTTCAAAAAAGGCAATACTTGTTACATCGGAAGGCTAATAGTCAAATCAGAATATCAGAATCAAGGTATTGGCAAAAGGCTTATGCGTGAAATTGAAGAAGTTTTTAAGAAAAATATATCACGATATGAGCTATTCACAGGATATAGAAGTAACAAGAATATTTCCCTATATGAGAAGTTGGGATATAAGGTATTCAAAAAAGAAGGGTTAACGGACAAAACAAAATTAGTCTATATGGAAAAATGGAATGAAGACGCACTATCCTTCGTCTAATACAAGCTAAAAGATTTCATCCAAATGCTATTGCATTTTTTTAGCCTGAAACCGTTATTGCTCAATGCGAATCCATTTATAAAAACAGGAAGATTTATTAATCATATAATGTATAATTAAATTTATAATGAAAATTAATGAATTAAAAAATTCGATTGTTAAAAATATTTTATCAGCCATTGCTATTGCTGGATTTGGTTTTATTCTGCTGAATCTTACATTTCTCTTTGATTTTCTATTCCAGAGCTTGATAGATGGAGTTGTCAGACTTTTTACGCAAGTTGATTTCAATATGAATTGGTATTGGTTTCCACCAATGAAGCATGCTATGTTTGTGGTTGTTATCGGCTTAATCTCTCGACTCGTCTTTCGCTCAAAAATGGGCATACTCTACAAAGCAATTTATATGACCGTGCCATTGGCTGTTGTTTTTGTAACATTAGGAATGTTTTTGTATCGCTGGCCAGTGGCTGCTTATTTGTCTAGCTCTTTATTTGGCATAGGTGTTTTGTACTATCTTTACCGCACTAAACAACCTTGGCTTTACTACTATACTTTAATTTTAATAAGTCTTGTTATGTTGATTGTTGGTCTCTTGGGTGTAGAGATTTAGGAATTAGATAGAGATAAGAGGTTTTTTGGCATTCAATGTCATTTCGGGTCAGGAGACCCAAAACTATCGGATGAGACTGGTCTCATGACCAGCCATTAAAATGCAAATAAAGGACGGTTGGCATGACTAAAACAAAAACTTTCGAAATCGAACTGAATACAGAGTTTCAGCAGGCGCTTGATTTAATGGAAAACACAAACCGCAATGTTTTTATTACCGGTCGGGCAGGAACAGGCAAATCAACTCTTTTAAGCTATTTCCGTTCAATCACTAAAAAAAACGTAGTAGTTTTAGCGCCGACAGGAGTAGCCGCGGTTAACGTGCAGGGCCAGACAATCCATTCTTTTTTTAAATTTAAACCTGATATTACACTGATAAAAGTAAAGAAAATAATTAAAGATGACAAAAAGAATATTTATAAAAAAATCGATGCTATAGTTATTGATGAGATTTCAATGGTGCGCGCTGATTTAATGGATTGCGTCGATAAATTTTTACGCCTTAACAGAGGAATAAAAAAAATGCCTTTTGGCGGACTGCAAATGATTTTTATCGGCGATTTATATCAATTGCCTCCTGTTATTACCGGCAGGGAAAGAGATATTTTTAGGAGCCAATATGAGAGCGGGTATTTCTTTTCCGCCACGGTATTTAAGGATTTAGCGATGGAGTTTATAGAACTGGAGAAAATTTATCGGCAAAAAGATGAAAAATTTATTAATTTGCTTAACAGTATTCGTAATAATAACGTGGCGGAAAAAGATCTGACTTTGCTCAACGAAAGATTTAACCCCGAATTCAAACCAAAATTAAATGATTTTTATATCTGTCTTACTCCCACCAATGAACTATCAAGACAAATAAACGAAGAACGAATAGCAAGACTCCCCGGGAGAACCTATCGTTATCAGGGATATTTGGAAGGGGAGTTCGATAACAAGCAACTACCGACTGATGTTGATTTATCCTTAAAGAAAGATTCTCAGGTGATGTTGCTTAATAATGATTCATTGGGACGCTGGGTGAATGGCAGTATTGGCAGGATAGTTGATATAAAAAAAGACAAAGAAGAAGAGATTGATATTGTTTTGGTGGAACTGGCAAATGGTGAGACAGAAGAAGTTAAACCATATACCTGGACAATTTTTAAATATCATTATAATGATAAAATCAATAGTTTGGAATCGGAAATAGTCGGTTCTTTTACTCAGTATCCCTTAAAACTTGCCTGGTCTGTGACTATCCATAAAAGCCAGGGCAAGACTTTTGATTATGTTGTTATTGATATTGGCCGCGGCACATTTGCTCATGGACAAATGTATGTAGCTTTAAGCCGCTGTACTTCTTTAGAAGGGCTGGTTTTAAAAAAGAAGATTTTAAAGAAACATATTTTTATTGATTGGCGGGTAATTGATTTTGTAACTAAATATCAATACAAACTTTCAGAAGAAAGACTGCCTTTGGAGAAAAAAATTGCCATGATTAAAGAAGCGATAGACAGAGAGGCAAAACTGGAAATCGTTTACTTGAAAACAAAAGACGAGAAATCTACCCGAACAATAATGCCTCGTTACGTTGGAGAACTGGAATATTCCGGCAGAACTTATTTAGGCATGGAAGCTTTTTGTTTATCCAGACAAGACACAAGAGTTTTTCGTGTGGACAGGATTCTTGAGATGAAGGAAATAGATTAGATTTTCTTAATGCCTTGACTTGTATTTGTAAATGTGTTACGTTGTCATACAGAGGTGAATAAATTGAAAGAAACACTTACGATAAGACTGCCAGATGATCTTAGAAAAGAACTTGTCAAAATTAGCAAAACAGAGTCGAAGCCTGTTAGCGATTTGGTTAGAGAATCATTGAGGAGATATATAGCTACCTATAAATTCAGAAAATTACGCCAAAAAACACTTCCATTTGCTGAGGCACAAGGGCTTCTGACAGACGAAGATATCTTCAAGGCTATTTCATGAAAATAATCCTTGATACTAACGTTATTATAGCAGCTTTTGCCACACAGGGGTTATGCCAATCTGTATTTGAGCTTTGTCTGGAAAAACATATATTGTTAACAAGCAATGAATTGTTAAATGAGGTCAAGGAGAATTTAAGAAAGAAGCTCAAATTACCTGAAAAACTTTCGGCTGAAATATATAAATATATTAAAAATAACTCTATGCTTGGAGAAAGCAATATACAAATAGATAGCGGATGCAGAGATCCTGATGATTTTCATATCCTTGCTTTGGCAGTTAAAATGAAAGCAGACTATATTGTATCTGGAGATAAGGATTTACTCGAATTGTCAACTATTCAAAAAACTAAGATTGTATCTCCGCGAGATTTCTGGAAAATGGAGCGGAAATTATCGAGATAGAAAACTGGTATCATCTAGCGATAAATAAAAATATTGCCGCTTGAAAGAACGCCTTTAGCTTGATAATAAATTGTTTTATCCAGACGAAATATTTTTATCTCATAAACATCAGAAACACCTGTTGTTGAGTTATCCTCAAATTTAGCCAGAAAGATATAATTGGCGCCGCTGATGTTTAAAACTCCTTTAACTACTGCTTTCTTTTTGTCAGACCAAATTATCAGTCCTGCGATGTTGTTTGAAAATAAATTCATCAAAGGCGTTTTGTGAGTAAAGATGCCAAACGGTTTGGTTGTGCCTGATTGGTTGATTATATTTACCTGAAAGAAATTATTAATTTTATTATTAACTATAGATCCTGAACCCCAGACTCTGCCAGCGGTGTTAGTAAAATCAATAAGAAGATCAGCGGTATTTTCTGATGGCAGATAAGGATAATCTTCTTTAAATTTAGCCAGATATTTATAGGTGTCAGGAAATATTGTGGCTTGATATGACACAAAAGCCTGACCATTATTATCAGTTGAACCAGTTGAAATTAATTCGTCCAGACTAAATAAGTTATCTTTATTTAAATCAAGATAAAATTCTATGTTTTTATTAATTAATTTATTATTGGCAATATCAATAAGTTCCGCGGTTAAATTAACGCTGTCGCTGTATAAAACCTTTGTCTGATTAACTTTAATATTAGTAGGAATTTTTATTTCAAACTTAAACTCTTTAACTAGTTGATTGTTTGCAATATCAGCCAGTTCTATTTTAACCTGATGAACTCCTCCGGCTAAATTTATATCTGGAACAAAAGAAGCGCTTTCTTCTGTTATAACTGACTTGCTGGTTATATCCTGATTGTCTAAGTAAAGTTTTACTTTGCTTACGTCTATTCTTGATTCTTCGTCTTTGTAATTAATTACAATGTCCGGTTTAAGATTATTAATAATTGAATTTTCTTTCGGTTGAATACTGGTAATAACTGGAGGTGAAAAATCAGCGGCTCTGTTTTTTATATCATCAAAAGAGGAATAATTACTTAAAAATAATCCTTCCATATATCTTGCCCATATTTTAATATCCAAATCATCGCTGTTTAAATCCTGATTAACTACATTTTCAATTGCTTTCTCGAAAAGATTTTCATCTTTAATTGTGGCTCTGTAAACAATTTCAGAATTTTCATTAGTTTCGGTTATTTCAATTGCGCCTGAATTTATTGCTTCTTGAGTTAGTTTGCTTATGAAACTGTAATATAAACTTTCGCCGGGAATATTCGGATCTTCTTCCTCGGCTAAAGATGAATTATTTTTAAAAATTGAAACTATATTTAGATAAATATCTTTTATTTTTTGTTTTAACCACGCAAAAATACTTTCATTTTTTTGATAGCTTAGATTAAATTTATCAGGATTTTCCAGATAATTTTTAACTTCATTAACTGAACGATTAAAAGCATTGCCTGTTTCCGGATCGTCTTTGTCAAAGTCTGAATACCAAAGAGTTATTCCTGCTACAATAACAGGTTTATTTTTTATCAGTTGTTTGATTAACAGTTTATTTGTTTCTATGCCTAAAGCCCATTCTTTGGCAAAGTTTTTGGTGGTTGGGCAGTTAAGAAGTTTTTGAGGAGGATAGTCTCTTGGTAAGTCTTTATCTTTGAATTTATCTTCGTTATAAAATTTGATTGAAGCCTCATGAACCAGTGCAGGTCTGACGGCTAAATTTATTTTTGATGTTTCTTCGGGATATCTGTTTGCTAAAATTACATCTACTCCAAATTCTGCTGCTGCGTGATTTATCGTTTTGCCAATTACAAATGTTTTCTTTGTCTCCGAATATCCGGTTTTTTCAGGATGAGTAATTCCGTCTGCTAATTGATGTCCTATCCAGCCATAGGCTTTAGCTAAATCAAATTGATTAAATCTTTTTCCAACATTATCCTTAGCAATCTTCGCCATATATAACCCAAAAACCGGATCACCTCCAAATTTTTGAGGGAACATATTATGAGCGTATTCAAATCTTAAATCTTTACCGGATGGACTTAAAAGAGACTTAACTGTGTTAAAAGCAATAATATCAGGAGCATTGCCGGCATTTGTGTATATGGGCAAAACATCAATATCAAGAGCGTATGGAATACTTTTAGATTTTTCGAGGGCTATTTTGTTTATAAGGGGATGAGTTAAAGGCCCCCATCCGTAGACAGTTGATTGAAAAGCAAACCAGAAACTAATCAGAACCACAAAAAACAAAAAATTTCTTTTTAACCTCATAATGCTCCTATTCTGTTTATATTCCGCCCAAATCGCTAACCGCAGATTCTTTAAACGGAAGCTTCTGATATTCATTTTCATTAGTTACTGAGACTTTAGTATATTCGCCTTTTTCTGATAAATCTGTGGTCCAGCTGTAATCCATCCAACCAATAAAACCCACAGCATCCACATCAAGACCAACCGATATTTTCAAAGAATTTCCTTCGTAATAGCTACTTACCAAAGTTTCTTTTTTTCCTTCTTTGTTAATATTTATATTTGCTTCTTCTCCTTTTTTTAACTTAAATTTTTTGCCATTTATAATTCTTGGGTTTAACCAAAAATCAATCATAACAGGGTCTCTATCTGCTACATAAACATAATTCTTTTTAACTACGCGGGATTTTATCCACATCGCTCCATTCAACTCACTAATTCTAATCTCCAGCATCGGTCCATATTTTGTATCAACAACTTTAGTTTTAACTTCGCCCATCGTTGTTGACTTGTCTTTCATTATCTCAAAGTTTTCTGTCAGTTCGTTCATCACTTTACCGTTTCGCATTGGCACGGGCACTTTTAAAATAATATTTTTGGTGTTTTCTCCAACAACTATTACACCATAGCCGGCTATATCTTTTGCGTTGCCAATATATCTGCATCCACCCAAAATCAAAACCAAAAGAATTATTATTGCCAGCACATTTAACTTATTTTTAAAAAACATTTGCTTTAATCTCCTCTAACCCATAATCCCTCCTGACCTCCCTTTAAAAAAGGGAGGAATTGCTTTTTGAAAAAGAGGGGCAATGTGCTTTTATTCTTTACCAACAAGATAAATCCTTTATAGGACAAAAAAAACTAATGATGTAGAACCTGTTTGCCGATTAAGGTTTACGGCAGACAGGTCTAACAGGAAAATAATTCCAGAAGGAGGGGCGAAAATAAAATGTTGTATGAACTATTGTGTCAACCCGAAAGAAAAATTGTTTTGTGTCATACCACAGATTTAAGAACAATTAAACCACTCGAAGGAACTGTTACACCTCCAATATACATAGTTCATTTTCAGTGCCCAAAAGATAAATTATACAGCGTAAATTTATGCAGTTCGGGTCACCTTGATTTAATTAATTATGCCGATTCCAGACTTAGATTGTTAAGCGAGCCCCTTCGTCAGGAATTTTTGGAACTGTTGATTGAGAGATTAATGAAATATGAAGAATTAACCCTTGAAGATTTTTTGAGAGAGATTGAAGAAGGAAAATAACAGGTTCAAAATAAGTTTATGAGTTTTAATGCCCCGATAAGATCGGGGTTTTTGTTTTTTCATTTTAAAATTTGCAATTCGATATTTGCAGAATATCGCCTTAACTTTACATAGATAAAGTAATAATTTATAATCTGTTTTGTTTGGTTTTAAAATGTGGCGAGATAGCTCAGTTGGTAGAGCGAAGGACTGAAAATCCTTGCGTCCGCGGTTCAATTCCGCGTCTCGCCACCATGCTGAAATAAATTCAGCACAAGTTTTTCTCCACCTGCACATCTTTTAAGTTCTTTGAAATGAATAATATGCAATTCTGACTTGTTCGGGTTAGTCTCTTGGTCATCAAATTCTTGCTTTTTTTGGCAGAACATATAAAACGGGTCACAAAGTCACAAGGACACAAGTCACAAGTGAAGAATTTTTTAACCTGTGACCTGTGACTTGCAACTTGTGACTTTCAGTTCCGACTTGTTCGGGTTAGGAGGTTATCCTTTGAAGACAGGGCAAATTTTAAGTGTTGTTTTGGTTCCAATATTGGTTATTATTGCATTGCTTAAATTTACGGCCTTCCCGCTAACAATTATTTTGGGAATAACCTCTTTTTTTCAGGCTGATTTTGCAGTTTTATATTACCTTATTGCTAAGCTGAACCCCGGAAAAATAAAATCCGATGATGCTTACCGGATTGCTCTTAAAAATTCTGTATTTTTTCTGATTGCTCTCACCATCCTTGCTTACATGTTCAAACAATAAAGGAATTAAGTTTTTATTGATAGAAAATCCTTAGATATTTAATTTTAAAATTACGATTAAGGATAAGAGAATGGAAATAGAAATAAGTTCATCGTTGCTTCGTTTTATTGCCGCTTCAATTTTATTCGCGGAAGGATTTTTTGTTTTAAGCCGCGATTTTAAGAAAAAATTATATCAGATATTCTCAGCAGTTTGTTTTTTAACTGGTCTCTGGCATATTCAGATTGCTATTGTAATGAGTAATGATATCAGTGAGACACAAGCCATTTTTTGGATGCGAATCATTGAGTCAGTTTTGGTTTTTTATTCCCCTGTAATATTTCACCTCTGTCTTATAATAGGACGTCAGGTTAAAAAGAACGTCGCCTATCTTTATTCTTCCTACGGAACTTCTGTTCTTATGGTTGTTTTAAATCTGTTTGGATTCTATAAGATAAATTTTATCTCAGTCAGAGGAGAACGTTTTTTCAAAGCAGATATTTTTTTTAGTCTCCACGTCTTGACTTATGCTGTTTTTTTAAGTATTGGACTGTATTTTTTATTGATGGCGTTTATAAAAGAAAAAAGCACCCGTCAGTTAATGCAAATCAGATACTTACTGCTTGCGTCTTCGATCGGCACGATAGCCGCCGCGCTTGATATATTGCCTGCTTATGGGTTAGAGACTTATCCTTGGGGATTATATGTTCACTTAATCTGGCCTCCGATTATCCTCTATGCAATAGTTAAACATCATATCTTTGATATAGATATTTTCTTAAGAAAAAGCCTTCTTTACTCACTACTTACCGGCGTATTGGCTGTTATTCATTTCGTTTTTGCTTATCTTATTGGTGTTTATTTTTATGGCGAACCTTCATATACAGCGCCCCGACTTGCTACCCTTGTTTTTATTGGGATAGTTGTGGTGGTATTTACCCCTCTCAAGGATGAAATTCAAAGATTCATTGATAGAGTATTTTATCGTGAGGCATATCTATATCAAAATGTAGTTCAGCAGTTCAGCGAAGAGATAGGTTCAATAGAGGATCACAGAGAGGCCGCGCACCGTCTGGTTTTGCATGGTGTTGAATTAATTGAGAACCATAAGGAAATAGCGGATAAATTAATTTCTGTTATTAAAAATACTCTTCACCCGGTTACCTCGTCAGTGTTTTTGTTTGATGAGAAGAAAAGGCTTTTTACATTTATTGCAGGCTATGGGATGGTGGTTAATTTGCCCATAGGATTACAGGGATCTCTTGATGGTGATATTTGTAAATTGCTGACTCATGCTGATGAGAAGCTGGAAATTATCTGGTCGGGAATAGACGGAAGTCTTACCAGTAAACATATTCAGCAAACCACTTTGACATATATTTTTCAGAATAAACCAACCCAAACACGTCATATTTTATCAATACCTTTGATTGCAAGAGGAAAACTGGTTGGAAGGTTAAACTTAGGACCAAAACTTTCTGAAGATAAATATTATGGAGATGACTTGCAGCTTCTTTCAACTCTTGCTTCTCACGCGGCAGTTGCAATGAAAAATATTTCAGAAGAACTGGAAAGAAAAAAAATAACTCAGTTGTTTAGCCGCTATGTTGCTCCGCAGATAGTTGATGAAATTATAAGCTCCTTTGAGAGAGAAGGTCTCCAGCTTGGAGGTAAACGCCGGATGATGACAGTTCTTTTTGCTGACATCAGAGGGTTTACTTCTATGTCAGAACAAATGGAGCCAGAGGAGGTAGTTGGTATGCTCAATATGTATCTGGACAAGATGACAAAGGTGGTTTTTAAACATGAAGGAACGCTGGACAAATATATAGGAGATGCTTTAATGGCGGTTTTTAATGTACCTCTTGATCAGGCGAACCATGCTTTAAGAGCAGTTGCCACAGCCTGTGAAATGCAGAAAGAAATCAAAGAAATAAATAAAGAGCTGGGTTACGATGATGAATTAACAGGACTTGGCTATGGGATAGGCATTAATACAGGTATTGCGATTGTCGGCAATATTGGAAGTAGTGAAAGAATGGAATATACAGTAATCGGGGATACAGTAAACTTAGCGGCGAGACTGGAAGGCATTGCTTCTAAAGGCAAGGTTTTAATAAGTTCTTCGACTTACCAATTAGTAAAAGATTATGTTAAAGTAAAAAAACTGCACCCAATTAGCGTAAAAGGTAAAGTTGAACCTGTTGTAGCTTATGAAGTTCTTGAGTGTGAATGCTGAAAACGTAAGACGTGAGATGTGAGACGTGTGCGCCGAGTAAGCTTATTAACTCTTATCAGTGCAAGTCTGGTCTGGGCAAAGGTTAGCCACCAGCCCAGCATTGAATCTCACGCATAGGGAGGTAACGAACTATGTGAAGCT
>JACQXZ010000079.1 GCA_016208465.1 Actinomycetota bacterium | reverse complement strand
TCTTAAGTTTATTTAAAGTAGATTTAGCCGGATGACCAAATGAGTTTCCTCTCCCAACTGAAATTACAGCAATCTTTGGTCTTATTGCTTTAAGAAACTCCCAATTATTTTTTGCGCTTCCATGATGAGGAACTTTAAGCACACTGCTCTTTAATTCATTCTTTAAGTCCAAGAGATTTCTTTGCGCTTCATTTTCCACATCGCCGGGAAAAAGAAATTTAGAGCTGCCGTAAATAAACATTACAACTATTGAATTATTATTAAGGTCTGATTCTGTTCCGCTAATAAAATTTTCTGACGGATTAAGGATTTCCAGCCTTAGCTTAGACCCTATCCTAAACTTTTGTCCCTTTCTTGCCAGTTTATAAATAATTTTCTTTCTCTTAACCGCCTCTAAAAACTTTTTATATAAAGAAGAGGTATGCGGCTGCCCGCTGTCCAAAATTAGACCTATCCTATAATTTTTAACTACTGAGGCAAGACCGCCAACATGATCAGCATGAGGATGCGAAAGAATCAGTAAATCAATTCTTGATACTCCTTTTAAGGCTAATTTATTCTGAACAATATCTTCATTTTCTCCGCCGTCAATTAAAATATTTTCACCGGATGGAGTTTGAATTAAAGCTGAATCAGCCTGACCAACATCAAAAAAATTTACTGAGAGTTTATCAGGCGGACCACTTCTTATAACCTGAACCCAGATAAAAGCGGTTAAAAAAACTAAAAATACGATAATCAGGTTTTTAATATCAACAAGCTTTTTCTTTTTTGACCACAAAAATGTAAATCCTCCCAAAAAGAAATAATAAGCCATCAATCCAGATTTTGAAGGAGTATCAACAAAAATTGAAGCCATCGGGAAATTTGCCAGCCAGTTTGTCACGCCAATCATATAAGCAATAAACCATCCGTTAGCCCAATTAAAAATTGCTGACAGATTAATTGAAATAAAACTTAAAACATTTGAGGCAACCCCTAAAGCCAAAGAAGGAGCTGTTGCTGGAACCACCAATAAGTTTGCCACTAAAGATATTAGAGATAATTGATTAAAATAATAGATTAAAATTGGCGCAACCGAAAGCTGAGCGGCCAGCGCAATTGTCAGGTTTCCTTTTAAATTCTTTGGTAATCCAACAATTCCCTCTTCTAAAACTGGATTTAAAACTATAATCGCCAGTGTCGCGGCAAAAGAAAGCTGGAAACTAATGCTGTAAACAAGGAATGGGTCATAAATTAAAATCAAAAGAGCTGAAGCAGAAATAGCCGCCAATAAATCTTTTTGTCTTCCTAAAGTCCAGCCCAAAAAACCAATAATCGCCATTATCGCGGCTCTTACAACAGAGGGTTGAAAACCTGTAATAAAAACATAAAATGTGATGATTAAAATTACCCAGATAATTCTTGATGATTTTCTTACTTTTAAAAATTTTAAAAACCCAAGAAAAACCAAAGCAAGCATTCCTACGTTTAAGCCAGAAACAGCTAATATGTGGGTAAGCCCGGTTTTTCTAAAACTTTCTTTTAGGTCATCAGAAATTTTAGAGGTATCACCAATTAAAATCCCAAGCAGTAACCCGGCTTTATCGCCAGATAAATTTTTAAAAACAATTTCCCTGATTCTGTTTCGGGCAAATCCTGCCATTTTAAAAATTAAACTGGAATGTCCCTCAATTTTTAAACTTTCTTCATTTATATCAAAAATGGTTTGAATCTTTTGTCTGTACAAATATTCCTGATAATTAAAAGAACTGTCTGACTTGGAAAAAGGAATGGTAAAATTACCTTTTACTTTTATATTCTGGCCTGTTTCTGCTTTTAATTTTCTTTCAGGATTATTTATTCTAACGCGGGTTATTTCGGATGTCTTCCAAGCTGTTTTTTTAATTTTTACCTGATTGACTTCAAGATTAAAATTAACTTCTTTCTCTTTAAAGGCCGGTTCGCTTGTTATTCTTCCTGAAACTAAAACTTCTCCCCGATTAACAAATTTTTTAAGAACACCTTTTTCGAGAGAGCCAACTGAAAGGTTGGTTGCTAAAAGACCAATAAGTAGAAAAATTAAATAGGGCAAGGTGGGTCGTAGGTTGTAGGTCGTAGGTTGTAGGGGAGAAATTCCTTCATGTCCCCTGAATATTCTAATTAAAAGAAAGAATAAACAGATAAATATTAAAAACAAAATCAGGTTAATTGAAAGATGTAAATAATTAGATAAGATAATTCCAAAAATATACGAAAGAGCAAGATAAAAAATTGGAGATGGTTTCATTTAATCTAAAATAACTTTGTCTTTAATTTGATTGAACTTTTTACTGCCAATACCTTCGACTTCCATTAGTTGATCTATCTTTGTAAACCTGCCATGCGTTTCTCTATAATCAACAATTCTTTTTGCAATCACAGGACCGATTCCAGAAAGACTATCTAATTGTTCCACCGTGGCTGAATTAAGACCTATTTTTGTCTGGTTAGTCGAATCCAAAGATGAATCCGTTTGGGATGAGGCAGTTAAAATTTCTCCTTTCTTCGGCACCATTATTTTTTGACCATCACTTAGCCTTGAAGCAAGGTTCAACGAATCAACATTAGCATCTGGACTAGCTCCACCAGCTAAATTAATCGCATCTATCACTCTTTTCCCTTCATCTAACTGATAAACGCCGGGATTTAAAACCGCTCCGGCAATATGGACAGTTAGTTTTTTTGTTTCTTTCTTTTCTTCTGTCTTTGATGTTTCTTCAATTACAATGGGTTTAGAGGAAGGCAAAGATTTGTTATAAAGGATAAAACTGCCGGCTATTATTAAAATCGCAAGGATACCAATGCTTAAAAACTGCCAGCTATTTGAATTTTCCTGACTGAATTTTTCGGAAAGAGACGATTTAAAATCTTCTAAGTTCATTAATGTCCCACTTGTTCAATTAATAATATTTTTTAATTCTTTTAGTATTTAAAAACTCCTTTATTTTATAACAATCTTATCATTTTACTTAACAAAATATGCTATAATAAATTTGGTTCTTTCTCAAAGTAAGTGGTTAAATAAATATTCCCCTCTAAAAAGAGGGGTGCAGGGGTGTGTAATTGTGGACTTTTTGCAATAAGTTGCAGTTAGCAATTGAATTAGATGGCTATACGTATAGCTTTGAGAAAGTATTTGAAAAAGACGAAAGGAGACATAAATGCCAGAGAAAAAATGTTACTTTTGTGGTGGAACAATTAAAAAAAAGAAGGTTCGCGTTGACTATAGATGGGGCAATGAATTAACCATTTTAGAGAATGTACCGGCTTGGGTTTGCAATCAATGTGGAGAAAAATACTTTGACACCGAAGTGGCTAAAAAGATGGAAAGGCTTGCCAAAGCAAAAGAAAAAGTTAAAAAATCAATCAATGTATCCATTAAAGAATTTGGAAAAGTGAAAGCCTCTTAAAGTCTTTTAAATCTATCGTTTTAACGGTTCATTTAGCCTTGCTTGT
>JACQXZ010000071.1 GCA_016208465.1 Actinomycetota bacterium | reverse complement strand
TCCCCTTGGCAGACAGCTTGTTAGAGGAGAAATGCTCGAAAATGAGGATAAGGCTCTTTTAAAATCCTGCATGGTTCGCCTGGGAAAACTAAGAGGGAGTCTTGGGTAAACAATGGTTAGACTATTAACTTACACACCAGAAGAACAGCTAAGGGATAATATCCGGATTGATCAATTAAAACAATATCTTGAAAGTAAAAATTCTTTAGTCTGGATTGATTTAGAAGAACCATCAAACAAAGAATTTTCTATTCTAAAAGATATTTTTAATTTTCATCCCTTGGCAATCGAAGACTGTGTAAGTAAATTCCATCTCCCTAAAATAGACGATTATGAAAATTACCTGTTTTTAATCTGGCACAGTCTGATTGATAATGAAAAAACAGCCCGTCTTGAAACCGCTGAGGTTGATATATTTATAGGACCGAACTATCTGGTCACTCTTCACGCTGAAAAGATATCTGAAATAGACAACTTGTATAACAGTGTTTTAAAACATGCGGATCTACTAAAAACAGGCGTTGATATTCTTCTTCATACTCTGCTTGATGATGTCACCGATAAATATTTTCCTCTTCTTGACAGAATAAGCGATAAAATAGATTTGCTTGAAGACAAAATGTTTTCTGAGCCAACCAGAGAAGATTTAAGAGATTTATTTGTAATCAAACATCAGATGCTCACTGTAAGAAAAATTATAGCCCCTGAAAGAGAAGTAATTAACGCATTAGCTAGATATAATACCCACATTATTCGCTCGAAGCACATTATTTATTTTCAGGACATTTATGATCACCTGATTAGGTTAACCGACCTCGTGGATACATCAAGAGACTTGACTGCTGGAGCAATGGACATTTATCTTACATCCATCTCCAACAAATTAAACGAGATAATGAAAAGACTGACTATTGTCGCAAGTATCTTTATGCCGCTTACGTTAATTTCAAGTATTTATGGAATGAATTTCAAGTTTATGCCTGAATTAAACTTGCGGTACAGCTATTTTGTTGTATTAATAATAATGGCTATAATTGCAATATGGATGACTCTTTACTTTAAAAAGAAAAAATGGTGGTAGGAAATTGGCAAACGCGTTAACATTACTAAGGCTTATTCTAACGCCTGTTTTTGTAATCCTGCTGCTAAATCATTCAGTTATTCCTGCTTTTTTAGTTTTTTCAATTGCAAGTTTGACTGATTTTTTAGATGGATATGTCGCCAGAAAATCAAATCAGGTAACTAATTTCGGTAAAATTGCGGATCCTTTGGTAGACCGCATTTTTATTGCCAGCGCTATTGTGGCATTGTTTGTTGCGGGAAAAATTCCTTTATGGATGGTTTTAATATTCGTAGCTCGGGATCTCTTTATGATAACAGGCTATAAAATAATTGAAATTAAGGCTAAAACGAATATTTCTGTGACATTTATGGGCAAATTATCTTCTGCGTTTCTTATGATTGTTCTGATTCCTTTGATTTTAGATATTCAATTTGCCTATTATTTGTTGTATATTGGACTTATTTTAGCGCTTATTTCCGCATTTGATTATACTTGTAAAGGAATAAAGCTGGTTTATGATAAAAGAAAGGATGCAATTTAGAAAGGATGGATATAATATCAAAAGTTTTATGAAAAATAGAGGAACAGAAACAAATATGAAAATAGAAAATCAACCAGTAGGGAAAACTGTTAAACCGGTAGGACAGGCTCAAACAGTAGGACAGGCGTCTCGCCTGTCCGATATTTCATGGAAACGACACCTCCCTCACTATCAACAATCCGCTGGTTATTATTTTATTACATTCACTACTCATAAAAGACAACTATTGTTTCCAGTACATAAAGATTGTATTTTTAATGCAATTGATTTTTTAGATGACAAAAAATATGAACTTTATGCTGCTGTGGTCTTGAACGACCACGTTCATATTGTAATAAACCCCATAGATGCACTATCTAAGATAATGCATAGTGTTAAAAGTTTTACAGCGCATGAAATAAACAAAATAAAAAACAGTAAAGGTAAAATATGGCAAGATGAAAATTTCGATAGAGTTATAAGAAACGAGAAAGAGTTTTTAGAGAAAATTAACTACATTGCAAATAACCCAATTAAAGCAGGTTTAGCAGAAAAATATGAAGATTATAAATGGTTATTCATAAAAGGCTGGATAAATGATAATTCATAGACAGGCGAGACGCCTGTCCTACTTATGCATACAAGAAAGGTAACATTATGACAGATCAAACAACAATTAAATTCGGCACCGATGGATGGCGGGGAAAGATAGCCGATACATTTACATTTGATAATATTCAAGTTGTTTCTCAAGCCATCGCAAACTATCTTAAATCCATAAATAAATCATCTAAGGGAATCATCATCGGATACGATATGCGCTTTTTGTCGGAAAAATTTGCTGAGGTTGTCGCTTCGGTTATGACAAACAATCAAATCCCGGTATTCATAACAGAAAGAGCAACTCCTACTCCAATTACCGCCTACGCCGCTTTGTTATATCAAACCGCTGGAGCAATTATGATTACCGCTAGTCATAATCCTCCGGAATATAATGGCATTAAATTTATTCCTGATTATGCCGGACCAGCAACTAATGAAATCACTAAATCAATTGAGGCTCAGATTGAAAATGTTTCAAGAGAAAACCTTGTTAATATTAAATCATCAGAAAAGTTTACTTATGTAAACCCAATTGATGAATATATTAATTACATAAAAGATATTATCAATTTCGATACAATAAAGGGTTCTGGTTTAAATATAATATTTGATCCGATGTATGGAGCTGGGCAAGGTATTCTTGATAGAATTTTAAAAACAGCAGGTTGCAATGTTTATGGTATCCATAATTACAGAAACGTTATTTTTGGAAATTCCCTGCCTGATCCATCCGAGGAAAATCTTGTTGAAATGAAAAACCTGATTGAGGAGAAAAAGGCTGATCTTGGACTCGCTCTTGATGGAGATGCTGACAGATTTGGAGTAATTGATTCAAAAGGAGTCTATCTATCGCCAAATAAAGTTTTGACCATTTTAGCGGATTATCTCCTGGAAACCAGAAAAATCAAAGGATCTATTGTGCGAACCGTAGCCACAACTCATTTGCTTGATCGAATAGCAAAACATAACAATCTAAACCTTATAGAAACTCCTGTGGGCTTTAAATATGTAGGTGAAATAATGAGGAAGGAAGCCGTTGTCATTGGCGGAGAAGAAAGCGGGGGATTAAGCGTAAATGGTCACATTCCTGAAAAAGACGGTCTTTTAGCTTGTCTTCTGCTTGTTGAGGCAACCGCTTACAATAAAAAGCCTCTTTCAGAAACTCTGAAAGACATATATAATAGATACGGACAACTTCTTTCCAAAAGACTGGATATAGAGTATCCTCTTGACAAGAAAGAACTTTTAACTAAATTGAAAGATAATCCGCCCGCTGACTTGGCAATAGAAAAATTAATAGATATAGATGGTGTTAAATATATATTAAAAGATGAAAGCTGGATGCTGATTCGACCCTCCGGCACAGAGCCATTGATAAGAATTTATATTGAAGCAGAAAATGAGGAAAAATTGAAAAAGCTGGAAGATATTGCCATGGAGATAGTTAAGGTGTAATTTTCTGGCAGAATATAAGATGGGTTAAAAAGTCACAAGGGCACACGTTTAGAAGACAGATTACAGAAGTCAGAAAACAGATTTTTTAAAAACCCACTTTATTTAGTCTGTCCTCTGAACTTGTGACCTGTGACGTGCAACTTGTGACTTTTGGGGTTAGTCAAGATGGAAAACAATTTTTTTACCGAGATAAATTTAAAACTCAAAGAATTGAACCTGAACAACACAAACATTAAAATAAGCAAAGCAAAGGTTTCACTTGCTGTTGTCTGGTCTATTTTAGGCATTCTCCTGGTAACTTCTTTTTACGCTAAACAAACCACTCAAAGCATTCCTGTATCTTCAAGAAAACAAGGCTTGATAGACACAATAAAAGAGCAGGAAAAACAAAGAGAAGAACTTAAAAAACAATTAACCGTATTAAGAACACAGATTGCGTCTTATGAAAAAAAAGCTGCCGCTGATAAAGGTGTGCTAAGTTCATTTACTAAGGAACTGAATGAATTAAAATTTGCCACAGGCATTGCCGCGGTTAAAGGAGAAGGTGTCCTGATAACACTTGCAGATAGTCCGTCTGTTCCACAGGATAAAAATCCAAATGACTACATCATCCACGATAAAGATGTAAGAATAGTAGTTAACGCGCTTTGGGCGGCAGGCGCGGAAGCAATTGCGGTAAATGGTGAAAGAATAGCCGCGCCGTCTTCCGTCAGATGCGCAGGAACCACTATCTTAATAAACTCAACCCGATTAGGCTCACCATATAAAATAGAAGCCATTGGAAGTCAGGATAAAATTGAAAAGGGCCTGCAAGATGACTATGATGCTTCAAGATTAATAAATTATTACGCAAAAACTTACAATCTTGGCGTAACAATTGAAAGAAAAGACGAAATTAAATTGCCGGCTTACAAGGGCAGTTTGAATATAGACTACGCAAAAACAGTAGAGGAAAAGGATAAAAAATAATGCTTCCCTTGATTGGTCTGATAATAGGAATAATACTTGGGCTTGCTTTTAAGATTCCGATCCCAGCCGCCTATGTCAGATATTTAGGCATAGCTGTCCTGGCTGCTTTAGACAGCGCTTTTGGCGGTTTACGGGCAACCCTCGATAAAAAATTTGATGATAAACTCTTTATTACAGGATTTTTCAGCAACACAATTTTAGCGGCTTTCATTGTTTATGTGGGTGACAAACTTGGAATAAGTGAACTTTATCTAGCCGCTGTTGTCGCGTTTGGAGTGCGAATTTTCCAGAACTTAGCTTTAATCAGAAGACATATATTCCAAATGAGATGGGCGGATTATTACATTTCCAAACTGTCAGGCGAGCCAACACCAAAACAAAACGATTTAAACGAAAATAAATTTAATTAATAATATAAGGCGCAAAAAGAGTGAACAAATTACCTGATTTCCATTTTAACTTAGAACAAATAAAAAGAATTCAGCTTATAATTGCTTTTATTTGCGGGATAATAGGCTTGCTTATTGCTACCCAATTAAAAGTACAGCAAAATGTTACCGTCCAACTTAGCGCTCAATCAGAACAGGATTTAGGACAAATTGTAAGGGAGTTAACCAATGAAATTAACACACTTCAGCGGGATGTAAGCAATTACACTATCCAGCTTTACAAATATAATCAGGCGGCTTCTGACAAAAAAACTATTTTAAATGAAGCTGTTAAAAATCTTCAGACTCTTAAAATAAGCGCTGGTTTAATTAATGTCCAAGGTCCCGGAATAATAATCCAACTGGAGGATAAAAAAAATGTTTTAAACAATTATGACCTTTTTGACCTTGTTCAGGAATTGAAATCAGCAGGAGCAGAAGCAATATCGATCAATGACAAACAAATAACTTCCCGAACAGCTTTTAAGATGTCAGGAAACCGCATAGTGATTGACAATAAAAAAATATCACCGCCTTATTATATAAGATCGATTGGGAATCCTGATACACTTTATCAGGCAATTAATCTTTTAGGCGGAATAAGAGACGCCCTAACTTCATTCGAAGGAGTCTCTCTTAAAATAAAGAAGGAAAACAATCTTGTTGTTCCCGCTGTCGAGAAACAGGTCAAGTATAAATTTGCAAAGCCGGTAAATGGTGAATAAGTACATTGAATATTGGGTGATAGGTTATGGGTGATGGGTGAAAAGTTCAAATTTAAAAGCTCAAAGTTCAAATGAAATCCAAAATCCAAATTACAAAATATATGAAGAATTCTTTTAGCATTTAGTCATTTGGGATTCATTTGACATTTGGATTTTGAACTTTGGATTTTCAATTTGAAATAATCTTTTTAGTTCCGACTTGTTCGGGTTGGAGGATAAGGTTTTATAAACATTTACATTAAACAACAATTCATCATTCATAAAATTATCTCTATGATTTCATATTTGCTGATAGCCATATTCTTTTCTTCATTTACGTTAATATTTACCGATCTCGCTCTAAATACAAATAGAATTCATAGAGGAATAAAAATCTCAAATATCTCTGTCTCTTTTTTAACAAAAGACGAAGCCGCTTTAAAAATCAAATCAAAAGCTTCAAAATTCATAAACAAACCTCTTATTCTCTCTTTAGGGAGGCAGAAATGGACTATCAAACCAAAAGAATTAGACACAAAGCTGAATATTGAAAAAACCGTGGAAGAAGCTTTTTCTTATGGAAGAAAAGGAAGCATTCTAAATCAGTTAAAAAACCGATTTGGTTTATGGAGAAAATCAAAAAACATTTATGTCGTCTATTCCGTAAATGAGAAAAAAATAAATAAACTCTTAAAAAAAATAAGCAAGAAAAACAAAAAAGCTTTAAATGCTTCAATTAGAATAAAAAATACTGACATAAAAATAATAACCGGCCAAAATGGATTTGCGGTAAACAAAAATACAACAATTGATCTGATAAAAGAAAGGCTTTCTCTCTTAAACAATCATCCGATTTTAATCCCCGTTGAAATTTTAAAACCCCGAATTTTAGAAGACGGCGCAAAGAAAGCTTACGAAGATACAAAGAAAATGATGAGCAAACCCGTCTATCTAAAATACAACAAAAACACATGGGAAATAACACCGGCGAAAATAGGCAGTTTAATCGAATTTAAAGAAATTTACCTTGAGGGTTCTTTTGTTTTAAGGACAGATATATCAAAAACTAAAACCGTTGACTATCTTACCTCGATCACCAAAGATATTTTTATCCCGCCTAAAAACGCGGAGTTTAACGTAGTTGGGAATTCGGTCACTATAGTTCCCGGTCAGCCCGGATTCGGGATAGATCAGGAGGCTACTTTTGAAAAAATAAAAGGAGTTCTCTTTGACAGTCCTCCGCGGGAAGTTATACTGGCAACTAAAAATATAGAACCAGAAAGAACAACAGAAAAAGCTCTTTCAATGGGAATAAAAGAGCAGGTTTCGACCTTTACAACTAAATTTAATCCTGCTCAAACGGCTCGTGTCCATAACATTCGTCTTCTCTCCAGCGCTCTTGACGGCGCTATCGTGGAGGCAGGAGAGACCTTTTCGTTTAATAAAACAATTGGTCCCCGAACTGCGGCTAAGGGTTACAAGGAGGCTCCCGTAATATTAAATGGCGAACTTGTTCCCGGATTAGGCGGAGGTATCTGTCAGGTCGGCACAACTTTTTTTAATACTATATTTTTTGGAGGCTACGAAGTAGTAGAACGACGCAACCACAGTTTTTACATCAGCCATTATCCAGCCGGCAGGGATGCTACTGTTTCATACGGCGGTCCCGATTTAAAATTTAAAAATGACACCAACGCGGCTGTCCTTATTAAAACATCTACTACATCAAACTCTTTGACGATTTCGTTTTACAGCACAAACCAAAATACTGAAGTAACTTATTCTACGGCTCCATTTACCAACTTTACACCTTTTGAAACAAAATATGAGGATGAACCAACTCTGGCAAAGGGAGCACAGAAAGTAAAAGACAAAGGAGAACAAGGGCGGCATACAACTGTAGTCAGAACTGTTAAGAGAAAAGGCGCGACAGTTCGTCAGGATAAATTCGTGAGCCACTATACTCCTAAAAAACAAATTGTTTCCGTCGGAATAAAGGACACACCATCACTTCAAGCAGAGATTCCACCGCCGGCAACAAATACTCAGGATCAACCACCAGCGAATACTCCGCCGCCAGTGGATACCGCCGCTCAACCAACACCACCAGCGCCTCCGAATTAAAAAATTTTCTGCTATCATAAGATAATTACGAAAAGAATGTAATAGGTAAAATATCCTGTGCAACTATTTTCATTGACACTAAATAACATGGTTATATAATATAAATTAAGTAGCAATCAGTTTCAGAAAATTATTAAACTAAAATTATAATTAATAGGAAATGCATCTATTAAATTGTTCGATGTACAAGATTGAAGGAAAGAAATGACCGGTCTTGAGATCACAGGTTTGGTTCTTGGCCTCATCGGGGCAATTGCTTCCGCATGGTTTCTATACGATCGGGTCTTCCCCGTCAGGCGATTGTCATGGCGTTCAGCCCAGAAGGCAGCCGTGTGCATTTCAGAGCGGATGAGGCAAGGAGCATATGACCCCACGTTGATTGTTGGAATCGGTCGTGGCGGTGCCATCGTTGGTGCGCTGATTTCAGGATGTTTAGGCCACCGGCCTCTCTTGGTGATTGATCGCAAGTACATGTGGATGGATGGACGCAGAACAGACGACATGGTTCTTCACCTGCAGTTGCCGCCCGGGCTAATAGAGAAAGTGCTACTCGTTGCCGGCGAGGCACACAGTGGCAACACGATGAGGCTCTACCACGACCACTTCGTTCGACTTGGGGCAACATCCATCAAACGGGCTGCTTACTTCGTCCAGAAAGGTTGCACGGAACCGATTGAATACATCGGCATACACTCAAACCGAGACCTCCTCATGCCGTGGATGTTCACCCGGAGTTATGTCCGGGACAGCAGGAGCGAGCACGAAGCAAGGGCGGTTGGTCATTGTCGCACCTCCATGCTAACCGCAGATGCAGCGTTGAAGACATGTTTTATCGTCAGACACGGCGAGAGCACTGACAATGATGCCGGGGACCGATATTCGGGGATAACGGAGTGTTTTCTAACAGAGGTGGGACTTCAGCAGGCAGAGGGCGTAGGGCGGTTTCTCCAACTAGAGGGGATTCAGAAAGTGATCAGTAGTCCAATGAAACGGGCGATCGCAACCGCACGCAAGATACAATCCCTTGCGGGGGGGGCAGTTGGTCATTGATGCTCGCTTGCGTGAAATCGACTATGGCGAATGGGAAGGACTCACCAGAAAGGACGTGTTCACAAAGTGGCCTGAGTTGTACTCCAAGTACAAAGAGGACCCGCTAACGAATTTGCCACCAGCCGGCGAGAGTCCGCTGCGAGCCCTCGAACGGATTGAGGATTTTTGGCAAGAATTGCAGCACTCTCCCTCTATGCAAGGCGTGTCGAAGTTCACCGTCGTCACCCACAACGGCGTAGCAAGGATTCTTCTCGCCCATCTGACGGGGACGCCTATTCAGAAGTACCGCGAGCGCCGTATCGACAACGCATCAGTGTCAAAGGTTCTCCTCGACGGACTTGGGAAGGCAATTGTGGTCTATGAGAACCGCACCGAACATCTGAAGTAATGAAGACATCGAACAACGGCATCCAGGCGACGCAGCGGGACCGCGCGCCTGATGCCGAGCGTTCGACACAAAAAAAATATATTGAGGAGAAACTCAAATTGAACCATTTATTTTGTTGTGCTACAGTTAAACCATGAAAAACAACAAAACAGAAAATAATGCAACCATGCGTTTTATCGACCTTTTTGCAGGAATTGGCGGTTTTCGCTATGCCATGCAAAACGCTGGAGAGGAACTCGGGGTTCAGACCGAGTGTGTGTTTACCAGCGAGATAGATAATGAATGCCAAAAGGTCTATAAAGAGAATTTTGGCGATATGCCCCACGGTGACATAACCAAGATAAGCGCTCAATCTATTCCCGACCATGATATTCTTCTGGCAGGGTTCCCATGCCAACCATTCAGCATCATAGGCAATCTGCGTGGTTTTGAGGATACTAGAGGAACTTTGTTTTTTGACATCGCAAGAATAATTGAGGAGAAAAGGCCATCAGCTTTTGTGCTTGAGAACGTAAAATTGTTGGTAGGGCACAACAAAGGGAAAACCATAAAGAGAATCATGGAGACCCTTAAGGAGTTAGGATACCATGTAGCTTATAAAGTTCTTAATGCTTTGAATTTTGGGCTTCCACAAAAAAGAGAGCGGATTTTTATAGTTGGGTTCAGAACCACCTGTTTTTTTC
>JACQXZ010000100.1 GCA_016208465.1 Actinomycetota bacterium | reverse complement strand
ACCCCCTTGTATCCCCCCTTGGTAAGGGGGGCACAGAAGACAGAAGACAGAAGACAGAAGACAGAAAGGGTGACAAATGGGGATTAGGATTTAAAACTGCTTATCAAAGCTTAAAAATATATTTCATTACTTTCTTAATCTCAATAATTATAATAATTCCATTTATATTGCCAATTTTAAAAACTACTCTTTTTGTTAAAAAAGAGAAGAAAGGTGTTGCCTCAAAGTCTTCTTATGTGTCGAGTGCCTACAAGCGACCTTTTTCTGATCTTGATATGTATTCCGCTCGTGTCTGGGACTATCTGGTTCCGATTGCTGATAATCCGATTTTTGGAAGATACACTAAAAAACTCAGGGAGTCTTATGAACCAAGTGATTCCGGGGAACATGGTTTATATTTAGGTTATACCGCGATTATGTTGGCTGTTTATGGATTGATTAAGTGGAGGCGGGGAAGAAGAACCCCCCTGTATTCCCCCTTGATAAGGGGGACTAACCCCCTTGTATCCCCCCTTGGTAAGGGGGGCACAGAAGACAGAAGACAGAAGACAGAAGACAGAAAGGGAACCCCTATAATCCCCCCTTTGACAAAGGGGGGCGAGGGGGGATTTATAATCTCATTTTTCTGGATAATGTTTTTTGTGTCTTTTATCTGGTCATCACCGCCATTTATCCATATAGGTAAAATAGCTGTTCCAATGCCTTCTTATTTTATGTATCCGATTTTTCCAATGTTTAGAAATTATGCCAGATTCGTTGTGGTAACACTTCTTTGTCTTGGAATATTGGCTGGGTATGGCATTAAGTATCTTTTGGAAAACGTGAAATCTACAAAAAGAAAAGTTTTGATTGTTTCTTTAATTGTTGTTTTTATTTTAGCTGAGACAATTAATATTCCTCCATTTCGTAATACAGATATAAGCGCTAAAACAACCCCATTGGTTTACAAATGGCTGGCTAAAGAAAAAGGAGATTTTATAATAACAGAATACCCACTTATTCATATTGATGCTCAAGGACCGTATGAATATTTTTTCTATCAAAGGGTTCATAAAAAAAGGTTGTTTAATGGTGCCCCTGAAGGGAGTCCTGAATATTCTCTTGCATGGTATTTAAAGGATATTTCAGATATGAAAGCTCCTTCCGCTTTTAAGTATCTGGGAATAAAATATGTGATAGTTCACGATGACCAATACACGCGAAGGGAGCTTCCTGTTCCTTTAGTTCCGCCAAATTCTGGTTTTGAATTGGTTAAAACATTTAAAGATACACGGGTTTATCAGGTTGTCGCGAAACCATCAAAAGTATTATTTTTGCATGGGTCTAATTTTTATCCACCTGAAGTTTTTGACGATGGCAAAACCAGGCAGTGGGCCGGTGAAGAACCTTATATGATATTTTTAAATTATGATAAAAACAAAAAAGACGTAAAAGCGGATATAAAATTTTCCGTCATGGCGTTTGCCCGCGAGAGAATGCTCAAAATATCTTTAAGCGATTATAAAAATGTAATTAAAGAGGTTAAAATAGAGCCTTTTGTTTCTACGGATGTCGTTTTAAAAAATCTAAAATTTAAATTTGGGGAAAATTTAATTCTTTTTTCCAGTCCTGAAAAGGCAGACTCGGACTATACGCGAAATGTTACCTTTGCTTTTTCAGATTTTAATTATGAGTTAAAATAGCGTTATGGAAATAAAATTATCAATAATTATCGTAAACTGGAATACTAAAAATCTTCTTAAGGATTGTCTTAATTCAATATTTGACAATTCTCCGTCTTTTAAGTTTGAAGTTATAGTGGTTGATAATGCTTCTACGGATGGAAGTCCTCAAATGGTTACTGATTATTTCTCCTTTGTTAAATTGATTTCCAATGATTCAAATAAAGGGTTTTCATACGCGAACAACAGAGGAATTGAAAGAAGCATTGGTCAGTACATTTTGTTGCTAAACAGCGACACAGTTGTTTTTAAAAAGGCTCTGGAGAATATGATTAGTTTCATGGATAATAATCCTGAAGCAGGCGCTGTTGGCTGCCGGCTTTTAATGTCGGATGGAACTATTCAGCCGTATATTTTCGGTGATGATCCAACTCTGTTATGTCTTTTAAAACGTAACATAAGAAAACTTTTAAGATTGGGCGATTTCCACAACTGGGAAGATCCCTCCTCATCCCCCTTCATTCCCCCCTTACCAAGGGGGGACACAGAGGGGTTAAAGAGGGGATGGGGGGATTTGAGGTAGACTGGGTGACGGGCGCTTGTATGATGGTGAGAAAGGAAGCCGTTGAGAAGGCAGGTTTAATGGATGAAAATATATTTATGTATTTTGAAGATAATGAATGGTGTTACAGAATAAGAAAAGCGGGTTTTAAAATTTATTATAATCCAAAAGCTGAAATAATTCATTTAGGCGGTAAAAGTCTGGGAGAAAATCAGGCTAAAAGAAAAACAGAATATTATAAAAGTCTGCTTTATTTTTATCAGAAGCATTTTGGTGTCTGGCAGACCTTTTTGTTAAAATTTTTATTGATACCACACAGGTTGTACTGGAGATTGAAAGGGTAAAATATGGAGACAGCTTTGATCGAAAAACTTGAAAGAATAGATAAATTTTCTTTTTATATATATTTAGCCTTAGGAATTTTAATTGGAGTTTTAGCTTTTATTTCTCCATTTTGGACAATTTTGCTTGCATCTGTTTTTCTTTTAGGCATTGTATTTTTTAAAGATTACAAAATTGGCTTAGTGCCTTTAGTTTTTTTTCTGCCCTTTCAAAGACTTCTTACTTTTGAATTTAAAGGGTACACAATTCAGTTGAGTTATGTCTTGGCTATTTTTACACTTGTGTTCTTAATGATTGATTTGATTGTTAGAGGGTTTATAGACAGGCGAGACGCCTGTCCTACTGGCGAGGAACACAGGGGGGTTATACGTACTCCTCTTGGCTGGCCTCTTTTGGTTTTTATGCTGACGAACTTTATTTCAACCATAAACGCGATAAATAAAACACGAAGTTTTGCCATTATGTTATGGGCGCTAGCCTCGGTTGCTGTTTATTACGCGGTTGTAAATTTAATAAGAGACAAAGAAACATTAGTTAAAACAATGAATGTTTTAATAACTTCCGCGGCAGTTGTTTCTCTTTTTGGTTTGTATCAGTTTGTGGCTAGTTATATTGGGTTACCGACTTTTTTAAGAGATAATTATTTATCGCAGGGTGGTTACTTGACCCGAATTCATTCAACCACACTTGAACCATTGATTTTTGCCAGTTATCTCTTAATTGTAATTCCAGTTGCTGTTTCACTTTTGAGAATTAAAGACAGCTCATTTAAGCATTCAAAACTTATCCTGAACTTGCTTCTAATGTGTTCCGCTTTGTTTCTGACCTTATCAAGGGGAGGATTCGCGGGATTAATTATTTCACTCGCTGTAATTTTTCTTTTATCAAAAAATACAAAAAGATATAAAGGACTGTATATAAAAATTGTCGCGGTCTTTGTTCTGGCGGTAGTTGTTTTTAGCTTATTTTTAATTGTAATCGCGCCTCAGGGAACAATTACGACCACTATATATCAAGGCACAATTGCCCGGGTTGGTTCAAGCGCTGAGCGGGCAGTTTTTTTAAAAGCCGCTTTGCGAATGTTTTTAAAGTCTCCGTTTTTAGGAATTGGAGTGGGTAATTTCGGTCCTTATTACAATAAATTGTTTTTTTTAAGCACAGTAAAAGTTGGGGATTTCAGGATGGTTAACAATGTTCCGGTCGAAATTTTAGCGGAAACAGGTATTTTTGGTTTTTTGGCAGGTTTATGGTTGTGGCTGAGTTATGTTGTAAATCTTTGGAAGGTAATAAGAAAAACAAAAGATGAACTTATTTATTCTCTTAGTGCAGGTTTTATGGCAGGTTTTATGGCTCTTAGTTTTCAGTATCTGACTTTTTCTCCTTTCTATGCTGCCTGGACATGGTTCTTACTTGGCGCGGGAATGGCGCTGGTGAGAATATCCCGCATGAATCAAGGTGTTTGATTGGTATTTTGTAATTTTAAATTAGTGTAATTTTTTAGAAAGGACTAGGGATGAGGGGATGGTTGAGTTTTAAAATTAAAAATAAAAAATCAAATATCAAAATGACAAATTAAAATTTAAAAATGAACAGAAAGAGGCTTCGAGGATACGGTAGGTTTTAGGTCAAAGGCTTAATGAAGAAAGCTTATAAATGACCTATGGTTTTGAGCCTAATCTTATCGGCTACTCGAATCTTGCATTATATTTTTTAATTTTGATATGTATTTTTTATTTTTTATATTTTATTTTTGATTTATTTTTCATCTTTGGATGTTGTTATTTTGAATTTTCTAAGTCTTAGTTTCAACTTTGTTCGAGTTAGGAGAGGTTTATGCGAATAGGAATTGACGGGCGGATGGTTTTGGATAAAACCACTGGCATTGGTCAATATACATTTAACATATTGAAAGAACTGGCTCAGATAGATAAGAAAAATCAATACATAATTTTTTCAGACGACAGACTAAAGGAATTTGTTTCAGATAAGGATAATTTTATTTTAGAGAAAACCGGAACAAAGGTTTTTTCAGTTTCAGAACAGGTGGTTTTACCTTTCTTGATCTCAAAAAACAAAATTGATGTTTTTCACACACCTTCTTTCGCGGCGCCTGTTTTTTTGCCCTGTTCTTCAATAATGACAATTCACGATTTGATTCATCTTAATTTTCCTGATTTATTTTCCAGGAAGGTTCGGATATATTACGAAGAAGTGGTTAAAAGAGCGGCGTTAAGGATGAAAAAGATTATTGCTGTTTCCGAAAGCTCAAAAAAAGACATAATAAAATGGCTTAATTTGGATCCTGATAAAATAGTTGTTATATATAATGGAGTTAGCAGGATTTATCACCCAACAGAGGACGAAAATACTTTAAATTCTGTCAAAAATAAATTTGGTATTTCAAAAAGATTTATTCTTTTTGTCGGCAACAGAAAACCTCACAAGAATATTTTAAGACTAATTGAGGCATTTAAAATTTTAAAAAACAAAGTCGATTGCTCTCTGCTTATTATTACCGATAATGACTCCCGATTCACCGAGCCGGAAGAGAAGGTTTTAGAGCTTGATTTATCGAATGATGTAATTATAAGCGGGCCAGTTGAAAACGAAGAATTGCCTTTGCTTTATAGCGCGGCAGATGTTTTTATTCTTCCATCTTTGTGCGAAGGCTTTGGTTTGCCGGCGCTTGAAGCAATGTCCTGCGGTACACCGGTGGTCGCTTCTGAAACTTCATCCTTGCCTGAAGTTATAGGCAGCGCTGGAATTTTAATCGATCCTTATGATGTTAACTCAATCGCGGATGCATTGGAAAAAATTTTAGAAGACGATGTTTTAAGGAAAGAGATGATAAAAAGAGGATATTCACAAGCAGCAAAATTCAACTGGAGAGACACTGCGGGAAAAACTTTGGAAGTTTATGAAAATGTTTAAAATGACGTGAGGCGTGAGACGTAAGGCGTGAGATGTTGAGGGGGATTAATGAAAGGGATTAAAAAGTGGAAAATAATCTTATAGATATTATTAAAGAAAATAAATTGGTCGGTTTGCTGGTTAAAATAATTGT
>JACQXZ010000099.1 GCA_016208465.1 Actinomycetota bacterium | reverse complement strand
TACTTGCAAGACAGGAAGGTATTCCATACATAGTAGTTTACTTAAACAAAGCAGATATGGTAGAAGATAAAGAACTAATGGAACTGGTGGAAATGGAAGTAAGAGAACTTCTCTCAGAATATGAATTTCCCGGAGATGATATTCCGGTAGTTTCAGGTTCAGCCCTAAAAGCCGGAGAATGCGGATGCGGTAAAGAAGATTGTCCTAACTGCTCTTCAGTTCTAAAACTAATGGAAGAAGTAGACAGATACATTCCAACTCCAGAAAGAGACATAGACAAACCATTCTTAATGCCGGTAGAAGATGTTTTCTCAATCACCGGCAGAGGAACAGTAGCCACAGGAAGAGTAGAAAGAGGCAAAGTAAAAGTAGGAGACGAAGTAGAAATCATCGGAATGAAAGAAGCAGTCAAAAAGACAATTGTAACCGGTGTAGAAATGTTTAGAAAACTTATGGATGAAGCTCAGGCAGGAGATAACATCGGAACCCTTCTTCGAGGCATCAACAAAGATGAAATAGAAAGAGGACAAGTCTTAGCAGCTCCCGGTTCAATCACTCCCCACACCCATTTCAAAGCTCAGGTTTATGTTCTCTCAAAAGAAGAAGGCGGAAGACATACTCCTTTCTTTAATGGATACCGTCCCCAGTTCTATTTCAGAACCACAGATGTAACAGGAGTAGTTACCCTTCCAGAAGGAACAGAAATGATTATGCCGGGAGACAATACAGAAATGGAAGTAGTCTTAATTACACCAATTGCCATGGAAGAAGGTTTAAGATTTGCTATTCGTGAAGGTGGAAGAACTGTAGGGGCAGGAAGTATTACGAGTATTATTAAGTAAAGAAGAATTCAGAATTCAGAATTCAGAATACAGAAGACAGAGTAAAGAGTAAAGAGTAAAGAGTAAAGAGTAAAGCAGAAGTAGGAGTTGGAAGCATTATAAGTAATGGATAAATTTGACAAATTTTTTTAAAGATGGTAAATTTTTACTTGTCATTTTATTTTGAGGTGGAAAATGAGACAGTCTGTAACTCTCGCTTGCACTGAGTGCAAGAGGAGAAATTATATTACAACAAAAGATAAGCAAAATGATCCTGATAGAATTGAGTTGAAAAAATATTGTAAATGGTGCGGACACCATACCATCCATAAGGAAACACGTTAAAAATGGCCCGTGAGGGCCATTTTTGTTAATTTATCTTAGTTTTTAAGTTTTCAATACGCTTCAAAGATTCTTCTTTTAGTTTGTCCGTTGGATTATCCTTCACTATTAATTCCCATTCTTTTAATGCTTCTTTGTATTTTTTTGTTTCTTCTAAAATAACAGCTAAAGCATATCTGGCTTCAGTATATTCAGGTTTGTATTTAAGAGCAGTTTTATATTCTGATATTGCATCTTCTGGATGTTGGGCGACTGAATAAAGCAAGCCAAGATAATAATGAATAAAAGGTGAACGCGGTGAAATATCAAGAGCCCTATTGAGATTGTCAAGGGCTTTTTCATGAAGTCCGATTCTTAGGTAAGCCAAGCCAAGATATTTATATGCTTCTGGATGAAATACTGTTACTTCAATGATTTTTTTGAAATTGTAAATAGCTTCTTTGTTTTTGTTTATACTTAAATAAGCAAATCCTGATAGAAAATTTCCCTCGATTGATTCCGGATCAATTTTCAAGCCTTTTTTAATATAAGAAATTGCCTCATTATATTTTTTAGAATCGATTAACAGCACTGCTTTATTAAAGTATGGTTTTGAAATTGCCCACAAAGCATCCTCGTCTTTATAAGCAGTCTTTGATGATTTTCTGAAACGATAAGGTATTTCTTTTAATGAATAAGTTAAATTATTTTTTGGGACAATCTCAAATATTGGTCCAAGCGGCTTAAAGTCATAGTCTTTTGATAATTCAGGGAAATAAATAGTAGAATAAATGGGTCTTTTCTGAATACTTTTTTTAACTATCTGATTAATTTCTTTTTTATTTTCTTGAAAATAGATACCTTTTGTTTCTAGCTGTTTTTTGTACCATGGCAGAAGAAGCATACCTGTATGGATGATTATAACATCTTTTCTCTTTTTTTCTACGATTTGCATATACTCCAGTGATAAATTTTCATTGTCAGCATAAGAAAACAATATGGCATTTGGCCTAAGAGCATCCAAAACATTCGTGGCGTAATCGTAGGCAAAATAATATCCACTTTTATCTTCTTTATGGTAGTGAGAGACAAGAAGATTTAAATTTCCGGCTATCAGAATAGTTCCAATTAATACGATGGAAAGTTTTTTAAGTGTTTCTGATTGGGTTGTTTCTTCTGCGATTTTTACAAGAAGGTCTGCTCCGAGTCCAATAAATATTGAGATTACCAGATAACCCGGAAGATAGTTGTGTTTTTCTATTATTATGTCTGATGTTGCGTTTCTTGCTAAAAACAAAAGAACAGTCAAAAACAGAAAAATCAGAAAAACAAAATATTTTTTGTCTTTTCTTAAAAAGAGCCATATTATTCCTAAGACACTGAGTAATGCAAGATATAGGGAGAATTCACGGCTCACCACTTGAGGATATTTTTTGAGTCGATCTATATACATAAGCGGAGGCATTTTCTGAATAGAATAACGATATTGTCTGACTGTTATCTGATCGATCAATCTTGGAATAGTATTGGGATTGCCCCAGTTTTTTTCTGGATTAGCGGAGGCTCTTATGGGTTCATATGAATAAAGTGTTAAAGGAATTATGAAAAGAAAAATAAGAACAGGAATTGTTTTTCGGTTTAGAACAGAGTGCTTCGTGTCCAGAATAAAAAATAGAAACGAAAAGAGAAATAAACCTGTGCTTAGATGATTGGTAAGAGCTAACCCTGATAAAAAAGCAATTAAATATAAGTATTTTACAGAAGAAGGATGGTCTTTTTTAACCAAATCTTCCCATTTTAAGAGCATAAGTATTATTAAAGAGAGGAAAAATATATTAAGAGTATAGGTTTCAGCGATTGTTGCTTGAGACCAGAAAGTAAACGAAAAACCAAGCGAGAAAGCCGCTACAATTGCGGGGATGTGTTTTTGGGTAATTTTTAACACGATCAAATAAATCAAAGCATTATCAATAGCCGCAAAAAAAGCTGAAAGCAATGCTACCCGATAGCCCAATTCACCCACAGGGATAAAAGAGAATAATTTTCCCAAGATAGTATACAGAGGATATCCCGGCGGATGTGGTATCCCAAGTGTGTAGATTGCGCTTAAAAAATCTCCGCTGTCTAAAAAAGTAACAGTTGGAGCAAGTGTTTTTAGGTAAACAAGAAAAGAAAAAGCAAATATAAATATAGTCAAATAATTTTTTATATTAGGTTTTTTGCTGGCTTGATTTATCAAATTTACCTCCTGTGAAGATTTTAGTTAACATAATTCTTGGTTTTTGAATAAAAAACCTTGTTTTTTTAAATCAGGATTCTTGTTTAACTAAAGATAGTAATAAAAATTTAGCTAATGATTCGAGAATTCCAGGGGTCAAGGGGTTAAGTGAAATTCGAGGAAATATCTGGAATTTGACTGTTTTTTAAAAGCAACGTATAATACGTGAGGTGTGCAAAAGGTAGCTTTACAGGCTGAAAATTTCTAGGTATACTTTTAACGATTATACAAATAGGCCTGTAGCTCCAATTGGTAGAGCACCGGACTCCAAATCCGGGTGTTGGGGGTTCGAATCCCTCCAGGCCTGCCAGAAGAAAACGTAAGACATGAGACGTTAAATGCGGAAGTTAGGAAGATAAGAAGTTAGAAAATTTTAAGGTAGGAGAGCAGAGTTTTGGCAAAGCAAAATCCATTTACCGCTGTTACAAAGTATATTAATGAATCAAGAATAGAACTTAAAAAAGTTACTTGGCCAACAAAAGAACAGATAGTTGCAGGCACGGTTGTTGTTTTCGTGGTTGTGTTTATAGTTTCTATCTATATTGGTATAATGGATTATATTTTTTCAAAATTACTTACTTTTATTACAACCAAAATTTGAAAATATTCATAAATTAAGATAGAATAGGATGGTAAATTTTAACAATGACTGGAAAATGGTATGTAATTCATACTTATTCTGGTTACGAGAATAAGGTTAAAGCAAATCTTGAACACCGAATAGTTTCGACAGGTCTTTCTAGCAAAATATTTAATGTGGTAATTCCAATGGAAGAGGTTGTAGAAGTAAAAGGTGGCAAAAAAAATATTACCGAAAGAAAAATTTTCCCCGGATATATTCTGGTTGAAATGGATCTTTCTGATGATTCCTGGTATGTAGTCAGGAACACCCCCGGTGTCACCGGATTTGTTGGTTCAGGAGTACGGCCAACCCCGCTTTCCAGCGAAGAGGCTGAGAAAATTCTAAAGAAAAAAGGATTTGAGAAGCCAAAACCAAAGACAGAGTTTGTCGAAGGTCAAAGTGTTAAGGTAATTTCTGGTCCGCTTGCAGAATTTGCGGGGACAATAAGCGAGATTAATCTTGATCAAAACAGATTAAAAGTACTGGTTTCAATTTTTGGACGTGAGACACCAGTCGAGTTAACTTTTGATCAGGTAACTAAGATATAATAGGAATTTCCTTTTTGATGAAATTCCTATAATTGCAAAATGAAAATTGCAAATTTTAAAATGCAAAATATAAAATAGGTAATCTTTATTTTTCAATTTGCATTTTTCAATTTAAAATTTATAATTCAAGTTAGCGAACGAAGTGAGCCTAACTTGATATAAAAGAGTCTGTGTTAGGGGAAGGTTAAAATGGCAAAAAAGGTTGTAAGTATAATTAAATTGCAAATACCAGCAGGGCAGGCAACACCTGCTCCGCCGGTTGGTCCTGCTCTTGGTCAGCATGGAGTAAATATTATGGAGTTTTGTAAAGCATACAATGCTGAAACATCATCTCAGACTGGAACGATAATTCCGGTTGAAATTAGTGTTTACGAAGATCGTTCTTTTTCGTTTATTACAAAAACTCCTCCGGCCGCAGTTTTAATAAAAAAGGCTATTGGAGTTGAAAAAGGCTCAGGCGAACCAAACAGGAATAAAGTTGCAGAGATACCAAGGAGTAAAGTAAGAGAAATTGCGGAAACTAAACTTAAAGATTTAAATGCAAACGATGTTGACGCCGCAATGAAGATTATTGAAGGAACTGCCCGCAGCATGGGAATTAAGGTAGTTGGCTAAATAAACAAGACACAAGGTCACAAGTAAAAAAACCTGCAAATTGTGAGCTTGTTAATAAAGTGGGAGGAGAAATCCGCTAAGCTTAGATGTTGTACATCTAAGTAAATACCACAAGGAGGAAGACTTAATTGAAAAGAGGCAAGAGATATTTAGAAACTGAAAAGAGTGTTGAACAGGGAAAATATATTCACCACTTGAAGCATTCAGGTTAGTAAAAGAAAGCGCAAAAGCGAAATTTGATGAGACGATAGAAGCGCATATAAATTTAGGAGTTGATCCCCGGCAGGCTGAACAACAAGTAAGAGGCACTGTTGTTCTTCCGCACGGAACAGGGAAAAAGGTTAAAGTAGGTGTTTTTGCTCAGGGAGATAAAGCGAAAGAGGCGGAAGAAGCAGGCGCTGACTGGGTTGGAGTAGAAGAGCTGGCAGAAAAAGTAAAAAGCGGCTGGAGTGATTTTGATAAACTTGTTGCAACTCCTGATGTAATGGCAACTGTTGGTAAACTAGGTCGAATTTTAGGAGCAAGGATGCCCAATCCGAAGTCTGGCACAGTAACATTTGATGTAGGGAAAGCAGTTAAAGAAATTAAAGCCGGAAAGATCGAATATAGATTAGATAAATATGGAATTATTCATTTAGTAATAGGAAAAGCGTCATTTTCAGATAAAGCTTTAGTTGAGAATTACAGCGTTGCAATTAATGAGATAATCAGAGCAAAACCTGCGGTTGCAAAAGGACGTTATCTTAAGAATATAACCGTCTCTTCGACTATGGGATTGGGTTTGAAGGTGGATACAAACAAAACAAGAGATTTATTTGAAGAAGCAGGTTAAATTGACTTAATATTAGCGGCATGATATATTGAAATCCGTTTTACAAGGTCACAAATAAAGAAATACAATAATTTAATAAGAGCCGTAGACAGCAGGTGGAAAAATTATTCCTTAATTTCCTGCCGAGGTTTAAAAAAAGATTTAAAACCTTTGCTTGTCTGCGAAGGTTTTATTTATTGGAGGTAAATTAATGGCTAAAGTCGTTAAGTCTAAAGTCAAGGCTAAAATAATTGGCAAAGCCGGCAAGCAGTTAGTTGTAGATGAGATAGCTGATAAATTAAAGCAGGCTAAAGGAGTTGTTTTAACTGATTTTAGAGGTTTGGATGTTCATGCTTTAGGGGATCTGCGTAAAAAATTAATTGAACAAGGAATCGAGTATAGAGTTGTTAAGAATACTTTAATTGAAAGAGCAGTTGATAAATGTGAGTTGGCGGAGGTAAAAGAGCACTTAACAGGACCAACAGCTTTGGCTTTTGATTATAATGATTCTATTTCGATTGCAAAAATATTAGTTAATTTTGAAAAAACCAATGATTTTTTTAATGTAAAGGCAGGTGTAATAGAAGGTAGAATTTTAAACAAGGATGAGGTTAAAAAGGTTGCAAGTATTCCTTCCAGAGAACAGTTGATAGCAAATTTACTTTGCGGAATGCAATCTCCTATCTCTGGTTTAGCAAATGTTTTAAGCGCTTCTATCCGTGGTCTTGCGATAGCATTAAAAGCTGTGGCTGACCAACGGCAAGCGTGAGACGTGAGGTCACAAGTCACAAAGGTCACAAAGACAGGCGTCTCGCCTGTCTTGAAAGATAAAGAGAAATGTGAGAGTTTATTAAATTTAAGGAGGAATTTTTAAATGGCAAAAAAAGAAGGAACAAAGTTAACAAAGGAAGAAATTCTTGAAGCGATAAAGGCAATGACGGTTCTTGGGTTGTCTGAATTGGTTAAAGACATAGAAGATACATTCGGTGTAAGTGCAGCCGCGCCAATGATGGCCGCCGCTCCTGCTGCTGCTCAAGAGGCTGCTCCTGTGGAAGAAAAGTCAAAATTTGATGTTATCTTGTCTTCTGCGGGAGAAAAGAAGATTCAGGTAATAAAGGAAATCAGGGCCTTGACAGGTCTTGGATTAAAAGAAGCAAAAGCAGTTGCCGATGAAGCTCCGAAGCCGGTAAAAGAAGGTATTTCTAAGGAAGAAGCCGAAAAAATAAAAGCCCAACTTGAAGCTGCGGGGGCTACTGTCGAATTAAAGTAAAGACAGAACAGAGAACAGAAGCCAGAAAACAGAGAATATAAAATAGAAAACAAAAGACAGAAAACAAAAGACGAACAGATAAAAACATCCTTAATTAGATTATTCAAAATTGCAAAAATTTAAATTTTTCAGGAAGTGTTGAAAATTAAAATTTTTGATAATCTAAAAATAAAAGGATGTTTTTTTATTTGTTCCGCCAAAATGATAATGTCCTATTTAACCAATTTAGAAATGTCCGGTTCCTCTAAAATGTTTTCCTGGGAGGGAAAACATAATGAGAGACAAAGACATTATCAAAATGAACATCAAGGAGCTAAAAAGATTGCATGT
>JACQXZ010000098.1 GCA_016208465.1 Actinomycetota bacterium | reverse complement strand
ATATAGTAATAAAAATTCATTTGTCAAGCGAACGAATTAAACGGGGGGTGTTTGCCCTTCATGCGTAAAAATGGTATAATTTTAGTAGATTAAAGTTGTAACTTGAATTGACGAAAACTATTTTGGTTGAAAAAACATTTATTTTATCCGAAAGGATATTTATTTTTATGGATAAAAATCATAAGTTTTTCTATAAGTTTCTCACAATTATTATAATACTTCTCTTTGTCTTAAATTCAAGCATTGTTTTCGCTGATCCTCCAGCAGACCCAACTGTTCCAGATCAAAACCCTGTTGTTGCGCCTCCTCAGACACCACCAGATAACACTCAATCGCCTGAGGAAATCTCTCAAAAACAGGCAGAAATAGAAAAAATTGTCGTAGATATAAATAATCTGGACAGAGAACTGGAAATAGCAATTGAAACTTATAACGCGGTGAGAATCGAACTGGAAAAAACAGAACAAAATATTAACTATGCCCAGATAAAAATAGAACAAGCGCAAGCTGAGTTCGAATCAAGAAAATCAATATTCGATGAACGTCTTAAAAATATTTATAAAAATGGATCGGTAAATATACTGGAAGTTATACTTAATACCAAAAGTTTTTCGGACTTTCTTTTAAGAATGTATTTTCTTGCAATGATAAGTCAACAAGATTCTGATTTATTGCTTGATCTTCAGACCTCTAAAAAAGAAATAGAAAAAAACAAATCAGAACTTGAAGTAACCAAAGCCCAACAAATTATCATCCAGCAGGAACTTTTGGCAAGAAAAAGCTTAATCGAAGCAAAACTTGGAGAAAGAACCCAGTTTCTGCAAAGCATAAGCGCTGATTTAACAGACACATTAAAACAAAGATTAAGCACAAATCCTCAGGAAACAGCAGTTCTGCTTGAAGAGGCCCAAAAACAACTTGCTAGTCTGAATAAAGACACTTCATCAAATATAGTCAGTACCGCCCTGCAATATCTCGGCGTTCCTTATCTTTGGGGCGGAGAAACACCTGATGGATTTGACTGTTCGGGTTTAACAAAATATGTTTTTGCTAAATACAATGTTAAACTTCCTCATTACTCAGCGGCTCAGGCAACTTTGGGAATACCGGTTGGCTTTGAGGGTGTTTCTTTAAAACCCGGTGATTTAGTCTTCTTTGGAGCTCCCATTCATCATGTTGGAATTTACATCGGAGGAGACCTCTATATACACGCGCCAAAAACTGGTGATGTGGTAAAAATAAGCCGTTTAAGTGAGCGCGCTGACTTCGTTGGCGCAAGAAGATATCTGCTTCTGGAACAATAAACACAGAAATGTGCCCGAGCGAACGGATTCGAACCGTCAATTTCTTCTGCTGCACCATACTTTTTATTTTCATAAGCCGGGAAAGATTGGATCTTTCCATCTCGTCTAGTTTCATAGTAACAAATCTGGCGGCTTCTTCGAGCTGAGGAATTAAAATATATTCTAATGCTTTAACCAGTCTTCGTGTTTTTTCTATCTCGCTAGCCAAGAGCTTTAAAGATGTTTCAGCTTCAGCTAATTCAAGCATTAAAGGCAATATCTGATTAAAGCCATCAATAGCAACATCCAGTATCGCCGGCGTTGTCATTAAATCATATGAATCAATGGAAGAATCATCTCTTTTTATTTCTAACTCAGGTATATTTACACCAACAATATTGGTTGTCTTGACACCAACCTCTAATTTCACAGATAAACAAAAAATGGCTTCTTCAATTATATTCATTGGAGATTCGGAATAAACTATAATGAAATTTCGATAGGCAAAGGCAAGCTTTTCTTCCAGTTGATTACGCAAATCTTTGTTCTTATTAACAAGAACCAGAAAATGTTTCATTAATTCATCGAATTTATCTTTTAACAACTTGTGACCACGCTTTGCCACTAGTGTTCTTTTTTTAAGTTTTAAAAGCTCCATCCTGTTCGGATTAACTTTAATCGCCATCTTCTTCCCTTCACCCCGAGGTAATTCTTTCTTCACTTGTGTCTTGTGACTTGTGACTTTGCGACCTATATATTACGTTTCTCCATATATTTACTTATATGCTTCTCGCTGACTCTCTTTAATTCCAGTCTGGGCAGAATCCTAAGAATATCCCACCCTAAATCAAGTGTTTCTTCCACCATTCTGTCTTCAAATTTACCTTGACGAATAAATCTGCCTTCAAATTCATCTGCGAATTTTAAAAATAACTTATCATCTTCACTAAGCGCCGCTTCACCAAGGATTACCGCCAGTTCTTTTGCCTCTTTCCCTCTCGCGTAGGCGGCAAAAAGCTGGTTGGATACACCTGAGTGATCCTCTCTGGTTTTTCCAGCGCCTATCCCTTTTTCTTTCAGTCTCGAAAGAGAAGGCAAAACATCCATTGGCGGATAAATATTCCGTCTGTGCAATTCCCTGCTTAAAATCAACTGACCTTCAGTAATGTAACCTGTTAAATCAGGAATAGGATGAGTCTTATCATCTTCAGGCATTGAAAGAATTGGTATTTGGGTAATTGATCCTTTTTCACCCTTTACTCTTCCGGCTCGTTCATAAAGAGTAGCAAGATCTGTGTACAGATAACCGGGATAACCCCGACGACCGGGAACTTCCTTTCTTGCCGCGGAAATCTCCCTCAAGGCCTCACAATAATATGTCATATCAGTAAGAATTACCAGAACATGCATGCCAAGAGTAAAAGCAAGGTATTCGGCAGCCGTTAAAGCCATTCTGGGTGTAGCGATTCTTTCAACCGCCGGGTCGTCTGCTAAATTGATAAATAAAACCGCTCTTTCAATTGCCGCGGTTTCTTTAAATTCAGAGATAAAAAAATCTGCTTCTTCAAAAGTAATACCCATTGCCCCAAAGACTACCGCGAATTCCTCCTCTTTTCCCAAAACACAACTTTGCCTTGCAATCTGAGCTGCAATTTGTGAATGAGGCAAACCTGAACCTGAAAAAACAGGAAGTTTCTGCCCTCTGACAAGTGGATTAAGTCCGTCTATAGCGGATATCCCCGTCTGAATGAAATCCTGCGGATAGTCTCTTGAATATGGATTTATCGGGCTTCCGTGAATATCCAGTCTCTTCTCGGGAATAATCTTTGGACCGCCATCAATTGGCCTGCCCAAACCATCAAACACTCTGCCTAACATATCAGGAGAAACAGGAAGCTCCAGTCCCCTGCCAACAAATTTTATTCGTGTCTGGGTAGTGCTAAGACCGCTCGTTCCTTCAAAAGACTGAATCAAAACCGCGTCTCTTGAAACCTCCAGAACATTACCCATTCCTATAGCGCCACTGGGAAACTCTATCTCCACAAGTTCGCCATATTTTACCCCTTCGACATTTTCAACCAAAAGCAGAGGACCAGTTATATCTTTTACCACCAGATACTCTTTTCTCAATTTGATCTACCTCCACTTTCCTGTTTTAACAATGTTTTTATTTCTTTTTCAATTTCGTCAAACTCAGCCAGGTTATCTTCAGAAATAAATTTAGCTCTGACTATTTTGTCACGGACAGGAGAAGCCAGTATATCTTTCATAGAAATACCAGCTTTTATGGCTTCGAGTGAGTTATGGTAGAAAGAAATAATTATCTTCAATAATAAAAACTGTTTTCTTAAAGAAGTGTATGTGTCTATTTCATCAAACGCGTTCTGATGAAGAAAATCCTCGCGGATTGATTTGGCTGTTTCCATAATCAATCGTTCACGGGATGAAAGCGATTCTATACCAACCAGTCTTACTATCTCCTCCAGTTCTGCTTCGCGCTGTAATAAAGCCATCGCTTCTTCTCTTAATCCGGAAAATTCAGGGTCTATTGTTTTCGCCCAATATTGCTCCATCTTGTCAAGATAAAGAGAATAACTGATTAGCCAGTTAATTGCCGGAAAGTGACGGCGATAAGCAAGTTTATCCTCTAATCCCCAGAAAACTTTAACCATTCTTAAAGTTGCCTGAGTTACTGGTTCGGATAAATCGCCGCCGGGCGGAGAAACAGAACCAATTACTGTCACTGTGCCTTCCCGCTTATCACTTCCCAAACATAACGCCCGACCTGATCTTTCATAAAAGACTGCTACTCTTGAACCCAAATAAGCAGGATAACCTTCTTCGCCGGGCATTTCTTCAAGTCGGCCAGAAATTTCTCTTAGCGCCTCTGCCCAGCGGGAAGTCGAATCGGCGCTTAAAGCAACGTTGTAACCCATATCGCGGTAATATTCCGCGATAGTAATTCCTGTATATATCGAGGCTTCTCTTGCTGCCACTGGCATATTTGAAGTATTAGCAATAAGAACTGTTCTTTTCATCAATGGTTCGCCTGTGTTGGGATCTGTAAGCTCCGGGAATTCCAACAAAACATCTGTCATCTCATTTCCCCGTTCGCCGCATCCAATAAAAACAATAATTTCAGCATCTGCCCATTTTGAAAGCTGATGCTGGACAACGGTATTTGAATAAAACATCGGGGCATTACCACCAATAAAGTTATGGCTCCCGGGAACTTCTAAATCGTATACATCGCAGGGTTGATTAATTTCTTCAATTTCCACAATTTTATCGCAATAAATATGTTCCATATGATTTGTGGCAAACTTCAATAAAGCCTGATTGTCCGACAATTGAGCAAATTTTAGAAACATTTTTTTGCTCATTACTTCACCGGTTAGGTAATTATGAATTTCCACACCAGCTTTTTTAAGCTTTGCATAAGGTTTATCTAATAATGTATAAAGATTTTTCAAATAATCTACCCCAAGAGGAACAACATCCAAATTCGTATAAGCCTTTTTTGATTGATGTAAATATACTTTTATCTTTTGGAACTTAGAAATATTCTTCAGAATATCCAAAGCGCAATTACCATAAAATTTTTCAACTTCATCTCGTCCAGAGATAAATAACCTGTACTGCTTAAATTTTCCCTGGCTCTTTATTGAAAGCCGACTAAGCACTCCTAAACGCAATAAGAAATAAGAAAGTCCGCTTTGCATTTTTTCACTTGCCGTACTGTATTCAACTTCTCCTTTCTTAAATGAAAAGTAACCATCGCAAGCAAAGTATGCACCCAGGAAAGCGCCTATGACTGATTTCGGACTATTATATAAGATCGAAGGAATAAAACAGCAGCGTGATTTCTGGTATTCGGGAAAATCAAAATACTTCAAGAATTTTGCCAAAATACTGCTCTCGATAAAGGAAACCCTGACAGTATTAACAATGCTCCTTTTTGTAGAAAGTCCAAAAAGTTCCATAGCCAATCTATCAAACAAATCCAGCATTTTTTCATCATTGTTATAAAATCGGACGCTGTTTTGCTTTATACTGCCATCACCCAGAAGCAGTCCTAAAAATATTGCCAATTTTTTATCAAATTGCTGGGGAATCCTGACGCTTTTACTCTGTCTTTCTCCTTTTACCAAAGTAATGAGAGGCATTTTTTGCTTGGCTTTAGCATAAAGTTTATTTACAAAATCAACTGTGGGCTTATTCGACCCCAGGAAATACTCGGTTAAAACATCGTATGAAACACCTAGTTCCTCGGCTATCTTTTTTCTGTTGCCATATCTTTCCTTTAATTTGTTAATCATCTTGGGCAACTCTCTTAAAACCAATTCATCTGCTACTCTGCTGTTTTTAAAAATGTCCTGAAAAGGAATTCTCTGAAGCGCTCCTTTAAAATCTAAAACACGGGGAGCAGTAAGATAATCGCCTTTCTTAAGCTTCTGTGCCTCTGTTTTGCTAACGGTTAAATCATCATTTATCTTTAGTAACTTATGGATAGGTGTAACTTTAATAACTCTTCCCGTTTTGGTCTTGATCTTCACAATCTTATCTGTCTTTCCTTTATACACCGCACTGGCTTTATTTCTCGCTATCTTTCCGTCCAGATAAGAAAAAACCTCAAGAGGACTATCAAGAATAGTATATTCCTCAAAATTGTTCTTTGTTTTCTTCCCTTTATCGTGATAAATATCAAATATTTCTTTTATAGGAAGAATTTTCCCATCTCCTATTAACACAGAAGTCTCTCCGGTAACACACTTTCCCGATCCAAAAGGACCGGGTATGCAGGCTGTTCCACCTTTGGCGATAGGAAAGAAAGTGTCTATGACTCTTTGTCCTGTTGTCAAGGGGGTTAAAGGGGCTAATTTTTCATTGTATGGGCGGGGTTTTCTTACCGGCCATTTCTGCAGCATACAAACAGATTTATCTTCCCCGTTTGCGTCTATCAACACAATAGTATCTGTAACCTTGTGTTCTCCGGGATAAACTTCTTTGATTACTCCCTTTATGTCTGGTGGAACAAGAATCCGGTGCTCAATTATTGAAGTTTCCTGAACAACTCCAAGGATATCGCCGCCTACGACTTTATCGCCTGCTTTTACCCGTGGTTCAAACAACCATTTTTTATCACGGTTAATCCCGGGAGCATCAATCCCTCTAGCTATAAAATTTCCGCTTTTTTCCTGAAGAATATCCAAAGGGCGCTGAACACCGTCGTAAATCGACTCTAAAAGACCGGGTCCGAGTTCTATACTTAGAGGTTCTCCTGTATGATAAACTGGATCATTAGGACCAAGACCTGATGTTTCTTCATAAACCTGAATAGAGGCGGCGCTCCCTCTTAACTCAATTATCTCTCCCATTAATTTTTCTTTGCCTACTCTTACCATATCATACATTTTTGCGCTTCTAAAACCATCCGCAATCACCAATGGACCTGAAACTTTAATGATTTTTCCCTCTTCCATTTAACTTTCCTCATCTTTCGATAAAATATCAACCCCAACTGCCTTTTCAACTACCCTCTTTAACAAACTTCTTCCTACCCCTGTGCTCCCGCTTGCCGCCGGGATAACCAAAACAATTGGAGCAACGCTGTCATCTGATATTAAATCATTTATTTTAAGATAAACAGGCTCAGTTACAAAAACCAAACTGTGTCCTGATTTTTCTATTTTAGACCAGATTTCTCTGACGTCTTCTGACTCATCGGCAAAATAAGTCTTTAAGCCCAAGGCGCTAAAACCAACTATTGAATTTTTGTCACCAATAACTGCAACCTCAGACATAAAGTTCCCGCAGCCTTCCTTTTATTGTTTTAGAAGATAAATTATTTGCCTTGCCTGTTAAAATAATTCTTAAAGTTTTTGCTTCATTTTCTTTCGCGAAGACATAACCAACTACCGGCTCGACTCCTAAAGAAATTCTTTTTGTCTTTTTGGCGATAGAAATCAGAAAATTGTCTCCGATTTTATCAAATATACTGAGGGCTTCAAGACTATGCTCACTCAAAAATTTTTCGTTTATAAAATCGTAATACGGTGTTGCCCTTAGTTTATTAATTATTACTTCCCGCGACTGACTGACAAGTGAAATAAAAAATTCTTTTGGGATCCGACCTTCTTCAAAAAGAGCCCTGATAAAATAGTCCCTATCTTTACCTAAAATCTTTCCTCTTAAAAATATTTTAAGATTGGAAACATCAATCATCGCTTTAACAAAATCTACCAGAAATTCCCTTTTCTCATACAAAGACAAATAAGTCATTTGATTATAAAGGTGCTTATCAAGAACAATATCTATCATTAAAGGATCTTTTATTTTTTCAAATTCACTTATTGCTTCACTAACGGCTTTCTGGTAAATCGAAGGTAATTCAATGCTTTCTCCTTTAACGATTAATCTTTCAGCCCGCTCGATATCCAAATCTCCCAGACTTGATAACAAGCTTTTAATATCTCCATTAAAATATTTTATCTTAATAAGCACTTTCAGATTATAGAAATCATACCGCAAAAGGAAAAACCTGATGATGTTTTTATTGGAGCAGGATTCTTTCAAAAAGGAATATGCATCAGAAAGAAAGTTCTCAAGAGCTCTGTCTATATCAGTGGAACTGACAATATTTTCAAAAAACTGACCATAAGAAGTTTCGGAAAGAATTTTCAGGGCTTCTGAAATATCTTTTGAGCCCATCAGTCTTTCGACGCGCTGATGACTTAAAAGCTGCGATTCAAGTACTTTAACCCGACCTACCGCAAAACCGTATTCAATTGGATCTTTAAACGCACGAAGTAAACCATACATTTTTTATGCTAATTAGCGCACCCACCTTTAGCCAAATAAAACCTTCACCACTTCAGGTTCCATTTCATTTTTTGATTCCTCTATAATCGCCTTAAAAGTACAATTAATCTCAGCATTTGTGCTTTTAAGGATAAAACCTTTCCCAACTTCCCTTCTCTCCGATGAAAGCTTCAATTTACCAATTTTACCATTCTTAACCAGCTCGGAATTTATTTCTGATATCAAATCATCTGTAATACTGTTCTCTGAGGCAAGCGATATTATAATTTTTTCTTCGCCGCTTGAGACTGTTTTTAAAATAAACTTTTTAACAAAGCTCCGATGCTCACCGTCTGACAGATTATTTAACCCGTTAAGCGCTCCTTCAAAAACATCCTCGATTAATTTTTGTTTTTCAGTTAAAACTAAATTTTTACTCTTAAGACGCGCTAACGTTAAAATGCGTCTTTTTTCTTTTTCCGCGTTCTTCCCAGCCAACTTCAGAATATTTTCCGCGGCTGATTTTGCCCTATCTTCCGCTTCTTCCATAATCTGATGAGTTTTTAAGTTTGCCTTGTCTAATGTTTCAGACGCAGTATCTCGAGCATCGTTTAAAATTTTTAATTTAATTTCCTCTAATCCCATAAATATAACACCCAATCCAAACAAATCGTAAATTCCAAATCTCAATATCCAAATAACAAATAAGCTCCAAATTCCAATGTTTAAATGATCGAAACTGACATGAAATGTCATCCTGAGGAGCTTGCGACGAAGGATCTCATAGGGAGATGTTTCTGAAGATTCTTCGCTTCGCTCAGAATGACAGCATGGCTATCAGTTTCGGATTTTGCCCCGATGTTCTTCGGGGGGAATTTGTTTGTTATTTGATAATTGTTATTTGGTGCTTATCTTATGAAGCCGCCTTAATTGAAAGCAAAAGCAAAATCGAAACAATCAAAGAAAGAGCCGCATAGGTTTCTACTAATGCTGGCAGAATTAAAGCCTTTCCAGCCTCTTCAACTCTCTTGGCAACCATTCCAGCCGCACCGGCGGAAGTTAATCCCTGATAAATTGCTGAAATACAGCAGGAAAAAGCCACTGGAAGACAAGCTATAAAAATCTGAACACCCTGAGCTGTAGTTAAATTATTTCCACCCCCACCAATTAAACCAAAAAAAACAAGCACAAGCACGGCTGTAATAAAACCATAAATTCCCTGCGTTCCCGGAATAGCACAAAGAGGAAGCAACCCGCCAAACTTCTCAGGGTCTTCACTTAAGATACCAGCAGAAACATTTGCTATATAGGTAATTCCCATAGCTGAACCAGCTCCGCCTCCAACAGTAGCTACCGTGGCCCCTAATAATGCCCATTGAAAACCTGTCATTTTTACACCTCCTTTACCAAAAGTCACAAGTTGCAAGTCACAGGTCACAGGTTAAAAATTATTCACTTGTGACTTGTGTCCTTGTGACTTTGTGACCCATCTTGTATATTCTGCCAAAAATCAACTAATCCATCTCACTTGAAGTAATTATCAAATGTTTTGTCTCGACTGCAAACGGCTTATATTTTTTTCCGCCATCATCATAAAACTTGCTAAAAAATTCCACATATTGAAGTCTTAACGGATGAATAAACGCACCCAAAAGATTTATTACTATATTAAGCCCATGACCAAAAATTATAATAACTGCCATAAAAAATATCCCTATTACAGGGATATCCAAAACCATTAAACCTAATACATTAATAACCCATCCAATTAAAACAGATGCCAGACCAAGCGCCATAAGACGAGCGTAAGAAAGAAAATCTCCTATAAATGACGACATTCCATAAAGACTATAAAGTCCCCCGCCAATACGTGAGAGTATGTTTTTACTTTCTCTTCCATGAAAGAAGATAATTCCTGATGTTCCGGCTATTGCCAGCCATTTCGCAATTGAATTTCCGGTTGCGCCAAAAGCGACGAGTGATAAAAGAAACAACAAAACCACTCCTTGATCAAAAACAGCATCGCTAATATTTCCGCGCCTTATATTGTCATATCCCTCAATTGCCACGCCAAAACAAACATGAATAACACCCAAAGCACAGGATAAAATCAGAAAAATCATTATATCTTTCATAGGATCAAAAAGCATCAGGCTTTTTAAAAATTCCGGCAAAACCTTAACGTCAATCGCGAAATATCCTCCCGTGAAAACACCCACTATCATAGAGGCAAATCCACCGTAAGCAATCAAGTCAAAAAAACTTTTGGTGTTTTTGCTGACTTCCAGTTTTTTCTTCATCCACAAACAAGCAATTAACAAAACCAAACCATAACCAAAGTCACCCATCGCTATACCAAAAAAAAGAAAGAAGAAAGGCGCTAAAAACGGCGTTGGATCAAGTTCATTATAATCAGGCATACCAAAAAGCCGGGTTATTACCTCAAATGGCTGAATTATCTTTGGGTTTTTAAGAACAATCGGAGGCTTGTCTTCTTCTGTTGGATCAAAAACATCTATCTCTATTTCTGATGAAATATTAACCATAATATTTTCTAATTTTGAAATGCCGGCTTCTTCAATCCAGCCCTCAACCATAAAAGAACTTTTTGTGTGGGCAAACTTTTCTTCTATTTCCTTTTTTCTTCTTTTGTTTTCAAAAAAATCATAAAGAGCCAGAAAGTCTGGCATTAATGAAACCATCTTTGTCGCTCTTTCTTCTATCTCTGATTTTCTTTCATTAATAATTTTATATTGACTGTGAATATGAAATATTTCTTCATTGGGGGTTCTGGAAAGATTTGGGAAGGCAGTGGAAATAAAATTATATTTGCTTAAAATAGAATTAATCTTTGAAGTGTTATTTTTATGATAAACCAACAAAACATTTGTGTTTTGAGAATCTGAACTTACTGCATCTACAAAACTCTCAGGAATATCTTTTTCTGTTTCCTCTTTGAATTTATCAAAAAAATTATTTGCAATCTTTCCAATTAATAAATCAACATATTTTGTACCTTTAAAATCAGCTAATCTGATTTTAAGGTTCACCCAAGGTTTTAAATTCTCTTCCAGATTCGTTAAATTATTTAGTTTGTTGTTTAACTTATTCAGCTCTACATCCAATGTTTCGCATTCTCTGTAGACATGCTCAAAATTCAGTTTTTCTTCTATTTTCTCAAATTCATAACTGCTTAACTTGACTTTCTCTTTAAGCAAACCTGACAATAAACCTTTCTTCTTCTCTTTGTAGGGAGATATAAAATCAATAACAAAATTTATTTTTGACAGAATCAGATCAAACTCATTTAAATCAGGAACATTATTAACCGTAGATTCTTTAAGATTATTTTTTAAAATTGTATCCTCGATATTCTCTATATGAAGCAATCCTTGTTGATGAAGACTTGAAACAATATGTGACTTTAGTGATGAATGAGCAATAAGATAAATTTTCTTCATCCTTGCAACAGCCATCTATTTCATCAACCTCTCCACAACTAAATCAACTGCGTCCTTCACTTTGATCTCAACTTTTTTCTTCATTTCATCAATCTCTAAAACAACTTTCTTTATCATATCTTCAGATTTTTTTTCTGTACTATCAACAATTCTTTTTAGTGAAATACCTGCTTTTTTGTTGGTTTCTTTTATTTTTTCTTCCAACAGTTTTTCAGCCTTAATTTTTGCGTTTTCTATTATAGCTTCTGCCTCTTTTTCTGAACTCTCAATTAATTTATCTGACTCAGTTTCAACATCATAAATTATCTTTAGTCTGTCAGGCATTGTTCTTCTTCTTTCTTTTCAAAATTAGAATGTGAATATCTTATCATATTTGTAAATTTGAATCGAGTAAATTCTCAACATTCACAACATATTTTATGATTAACTGCCGCTAAAAATTGTGGCAAATAATTAAGTCCACGATAAGTTTTTCAATATGAACTACATAGGATTTAGAATCATTAAAAATAAAGAGGGAGTTCTTTTTTAAAAGATCTCGCTGCGAAGTTGGTTTGTTTTAAATTACATAACTAATCGGTAATGTAATTAAAGAATATCACTTCGTAATCAAATTTGTCAACACTGAGTCTTGTACAATACAGAATGAGCCTGAACGAAGATTTGATTTCCAACAGAATTGAGCCTGAATAAAGAACAATGAGATAATCTGGGAATGATAATCCAGATGAATGATACAAAGATTGAGACAATAAAAGACATGAAAGAATTTCTAAAGACTACAGAAAGGCTGGACTTTAGGAAAAATAACCAAGAGGAGGCATATAAATGGATAAATAAAATTTTAATAAAGTTTGAATATTTGGGGAAGTTAAAAAAATCAGAGAAAGGTATTGTAAGAAAATATATTATTAAAATGACCGGATATTCCAAGGCTCAAGTGACAAGGCTTATAAAGCAATACACAAGAACAGGATACATTAAAGCATTAAAACAGAAGAGACATAAATTTAACAAAATATATACTGATGAAGATATAAAATTATTAGCATATACAGACAAGGCACACAATTATCCTAACGGTAATGCTTTAAAAAATATTGTGATAAGGATGTACAAAACTTATAAGCATAAGGAGTTTAAAAACCTGAGCAATATATCTGTTTCTTAACATTATAATTTGAGAGAAAGTTCTTTATACAAACGTATAAATGTTAACTATCAAAAAACAAAACCTGATGTAAAAAGAAACATAGGAGAACGCAGAAAACCTATGCCTGAAGGCAAACCGGGCTATTTAAGAGTAGATACTGTGCGCCAAGGCGACAGAGATGGCGAAAAAGGAGTTTATCATATTAATACAATAGATGAAGTTACCCAGTTTGAATTTATAGGATCCTGCCCTTATATTTCAGAGAGATATTTAAGACCATTGCTTGAAAAATTATTAAAGCTGTATCCTTTTACAATTATAGAGTTTCACAGTGATAACGGATCGGAATTTATTAATAAAATTGTATGTGATTTACTTAATAAAATGCTCATTAATTTAACAAAATCAAGAGCCAGAAAAACTAATGATAATGCCTTAGTGGAAGGAAAGAATGGCAGCATTATAAGAAAATGGCTTGGTTACGGATTTATCAGTAAAGAATATGCCGGTAATCTAAACTACTTCTATTCATATTTTAATGAATATTTGAATTTCCATAGACCTTGCGGATTTTCTACAGAATTAAGAAACGAAAAGGGTAAAGTGAAAAAGCTATATAAAAAAGAGGATTATATGACTCCCTATGAAAAGTTTAGAAGTTTAGACAACTGCCAGCAATATTTAAAAAAAGGCATTACTTTA
>JACQXZ010000076.1 GCA_016208465.1 Actinomycetota bacterium | reverse complement strand
GGGGGTTGGGCCGATTTTTGCTACGTCAAGCAAGGAAGATGTTGGTAAACCAATAGGCTATCATGTGATTGCCGCTATAAAGAAGAAAGTAAAAATACCTGTTCTTGGAATAGGCGGGATTAATATTTTAAATCTGGATGAAGTTATAAAGGCTGGCGCGGATGGCGTCGCCGTGATATCAGCGGTTTCTGAATCAGAGAATCCCAAAAAGGCGGTTCAGGATTTAGTTGAAAAAATTCGGGACTTAAAATGAATGAGTGAGACATTATGAGTTTAATAGAGAATTTAAAAGAAGGATGCATTCCTTCGGAAATTAAAAAGATAGCTTTAAATGAAAAAATAGATATAAATATTTTGCTTGAAAAAATTTTATCAGGACGAATAGTTGTTCCTAAAAATAAAATTCGTTCCGATATTTTTTGCGCAGGAATTGGAGAGGGATTATCCACCAAGATAAATGCCAACATTGGCACCTCGGAAAGATCTTCAGATATTGATAAAGAATTAAAAAAATTATCAGTTTTAGTTAAAGCAAAAGCAGATGCGGTAATGGATTTAAGCACAGGTGGTGATTTAGACACAACGAGACAGGAGATAATAAAACATTCACCAATTCCAGTGGGCACTGTTCCAATTTATCAGGCTGCCGCGCGCGCAAAAGAAAAGCATGGATCATTTGAAAAAATGACAAAGGAAGATATTTTTGAAAGCATTGAAAGACACGCGGCAGACGGCGCTGATTTTATGACAATTCATGCCGGTGTGACTTTGTCAACGCTGGAAAAACTGGAGCGAGACGGCCGAATAATTGGAATTGTCAGCCGCGGCGGCGCGATACTTGCGAACTGGATGATACAGAACGACAAAGAAAATCCTCTTTATCAGGAATTTGATAGGTTGCTTGAGATTACATCAGAATATGATATCACTTTAAGTTTAGGAGATGGACTCAGACCGGGGTGCATCGCTGACGCAACTGATAAAGCTCAAATTCAGGAATTGATTATTTTAGGAGAGTTGGTTAAGAGAGCCCGCGAAGCATCTGTTCAGGTAATGGTTGAGGGTCCCGGTCATATTCCGGTTAATCAGATTTATGAAAATATAAAAATGGCAAAAGAATTATGCGATGGCGCTCCATTTTATGTCTTAGGGCCAATTGTTACGGATGTCGCGCCGGGATATGATCATATTACCGCGGCTATAGGCGGGGCTCTCGCGGCAAGTTATGGAGCAGATTTTCTTTGCTATGTAACTCCAAGTGAACATTTGGGTCTCCCGTCTGTGGATGATGTAAGAGAAGGAGTTATTGCCTCAAAAATAGCGGCTCACGCGGCGGATGTGGCTAAGGGTGTAAGCGGGGCAAGCGACTGGGATTTAAAGATGGCAAAAGCACGCTCGGTTCTTGATTGGGAAAAACAGATTGAGTTATCTGTTGATCCTGAAAAATCAAAGAAAATTTTTAAAAGAAACAACCTGATTGAAGACGGTCCCTGCTCAATGTGCGGGGATTATTGTTCAATCAAGATGATGGACTGTATAAAAACCTAGAATACAGAATACAGAATACAGAATACAGAATACAGAAAAACCTCACTAACCCCTCCTTTTCTAAGGAGTCATCTTGTTTCCCCCTTTCTAAAGGGGGATTAAGGGGGATTTAAAAATAATAAAACGTGAAGGTATAGGATGGTTGGAGAAGGGCGATGCTTTTAAAAGATATTGGTGAAGTGGGGATTATAAAAAGAATTTCTGCTTATACTCAAGACGAAAAAGAAAACATTATTGTTGGCATTGGTGACGACGCGGCAGTTGTCAGGACAAATCCAGAGCTTGCTTCTGTTTATACTACTGATATTTTAGTTGAAAATATTCATTTTTCTCTTTCGAGTATTTCGCCTTTTCAATTAGGCTATAAATCTATAATGGTTAACATTAGCGATATCGCGGCAATGGCTGCGAATCCCCGCTATGCGCTTATTTCTCTTGCTCTTGATTTAAATACTGATGTTAAACTTGTTGATGAATTTTATGAGGGCGTAATTAAAGCGGCTTCTAGTTATGGAGTGGTTGTTATTGGCGGTGATTTGAGTAAAGCTGATACTTTGATAGTAAGTGTTGTTTTGATAGGAGAAGTTGAAGAAGGTACAATAAGACGCAGAAACACTGCCTCGGTAGGTGAAAAAATTTTGGTTACAGGAAAACAAGGTTCTTCTGCCGCTGGATTAAATTTGATTATGAATAAAGTTAATTTGAATCTGATTAGTGATTCGGAGAAGGATGAATTAATCAAGGCTCATATTATGCCGGTAGCGCGTGTTAAAGAGGCAAAGCTGGCAGCGGCATTAGGCGCCGCTTCTATGGAGGATATAAGTGATGGGTTGGCTGCTGATTTAAGACACATTTGCGAGCAAAGCAAGACCGGCGCAAGAGTATATTTATCTAAAATACCAATAAATGATTCAGTTAGAAAAATATCCAAAGCTTTGACAGGTTCAGAATATGAATTGGCTTTAAATGGAGGAGAAGATTACGAACTTGTACTTACAGCGCCTGAATCAAAAGTTAATCAGATTGCAGATGAAATTTTGAAAATATGTAAAACCCCTGTTTCTGTTATTGGTGAAATTGTTGCGGACACAGAAAATATTTCTATAATTGAAGAGGATGGTTCATCTAAGAAATTGAGCTTTTATGGTTTTAATCATTTTAAAGATATGTGAATGTAAGGTATGAGTGTTAGGTAATGGGTGATAGGCTATAGGTTATGGGTTAAGCGTGAAAAACTTTGCCTTGTCATCGCGAAGGACTGCGAGCCGAAGGTGTGGCAGGACTGCGGCGATCTCAATTATTTTTTAATTAACTACAGGATTTTGAATGTGCCAGATAGAAGTAAAACATAAAAGTAAAAATTAGATTCAAAAGGAGTTTATATGAATACCTCACGTGTTTTAACCATTGGAGGATCTGACCCAAGCGGGGGAGCGGGGATTCAGGTCGACTTAATGACGTTTATGAAACACAAGGTTTTTGGTTACACCGCGATTACTGCTGTGACGGCTCAGAATAGCTGTAAAGTAAAATCTATTCATCCTGTTCCTTCAGAAATGCTGACTGATCAGATTCAGATGATTTTGTTAGATTCAAAAATGGATGCAGTAAAAACTGGTATGTTGGGTTCAAGAAAAAATATTGAAGTTATTGCAAATGTATTTGATGAAAATCCAATTGAAAACCTGATTGTTGATCCTATTTTTGAAACTTCAAGCGGTCAGGAGCTTTTAAGCGCAGGAGCATATTCAATTTTAAAAATCAGACTTTTGCCTCTTGCTAAAATTGTTACTCCTAATATACCTGAAGCAGAAAGACTTGCGGGTATTGAGATTAAAAGTGTTGCTGATATGAAGGAAGCGGCTAAAAACATTCATTTTTTTGGATCTAAGTTTGTTTTGGTTAAAGGTGGTCATTTGTCGGGAAACGAATGTGTGGATGTTTTGTTTGATGGAAGTAAATTTACTGAATTTATAAGCCGGCGTCATGAATTTAACAATGTTCGGGGCACAGGATGTATTTTTTCTGCCGCTCTTGCCTGTCGGCTTGCTTCTAAATTAGAAGTTCCTATGGCTGTCAGAATGGCTAAGGATTTTGTTTTAAGAAGTATCTCGAATTCAAAACAAATCGGCAAAGGAGCTCGTCAGGTTTCGCCTTTTGTTGCTCTTGAAAAGAAAGTTCCCGCCGGGGTTAATTGATTCTATAAGTCCGAGGTCATAGGTCCTAAGTCAATCGTATAGGAATTTCCTTTTTGATGAAATTCCTATAATTGTAAAATGAAAATTGCAAATTTTAAAATGCAAAATATAAAATGGGTAATCCTTATTTTTCAATTTGCATTTTTCAATTTAAAATTTACAATTCAAGTTAGCGAACAAAGTGAGCCTAACTTGAAGGTCTTGAAGAGAATGCTTGGGGAAAGATTGACTAACTTAAACAGCTCGTTTGACTTTATTGCTTCTGATACAGGAGGTACATACGTTAATTTTTTTAACGGTTCCGTTAATATCTGCCCGTACTTTTTGAATATTTGGATTAAAACGACGCGGTGTTTTTCTTTGAGAGTGACTTACATTGTTCCCAAAAACCGGTTCCTTGCCGCATATTTCACATTTTTTAGACAATTTTATTACTCCTTTATTATTAACCTGGATTTTGCAATATCTTTCGCGATAAGCTTGTTATTTTGCTTTTATGCTGTGTCAGTCAAGACTTTTTATGCTCAACGTACAGTCAAGTACGCCTGCGCTAAAAAGTCCCGCCTTCCTTGCCTAAAAGCAAAATCTCTGCGCTTCTCATCGAAATCTAATACAAAACTAGGTTTAAATAGACAAAAAATAGAATACCATTAAAACAGCTATTTTGCAAGCTAGGTGACAAATCTTAAAAATAAGGTTATTATGTAGTTATATTGAAAAGGATGTGGTCTTAGGTTGATAGTATAAGGGTAAAATTTCAAAAGCTCTACGACCTACAACCTTGAACCTGCACCCTACACTAAGGAGGATTTAATGAATTTCACTAAAGAAATGAGTATCTTAGAGGCTCTTCAGGC
>JACQXZ010000075.1 GCA_016208465.1 Actinomycetota bacterium | reverse complement strand
AGCAGTGTTAGGATTGTTTAGAGTAACTGCTGGACCAGCAGTCTGAGTCCAGTTATAGGAAAGAGTATCTCCGTCTGGATCAGAGGAACCAGCGCCATTAAGATTAACGGCTGTTCCTTCATTAACTGTCTGATTAGGACCTGCGTTAGCGATCGGAGGACTATTGGGCCATCCAATAATCAACTCCATTGAAACTTCATCAGACCATTCTCCATCATTGTCTTTAACTCTGAAGTAGATTGTATGTATTCCGGGAGACAAAGTTGTTGTGTTAAATGAACTATTGGCGCTTAAAAATTCATCAATACTGCTTCTCCAATTATGTGCAATTATATTTCCATCCGCATCTTCGCCGTGACCAGTAAATGTAATAAGATTTCCTACTTCGGCAGGATTTGGACTAACGCTATCAATGAAAGCTGTAGGTTTCTGTTTAACTCTAAATCCATTTGTTAGTGTTCCAACCATATCACCCGGATTAATCACAGAAATATCATAAGTGCCCGGAGCAAGACCAGTCGGAACGGTCGCGTTAATAGTAGTATCACTCACCCAAACTACATTAGTTAAATCTATGCTGCCAATTTTTGCAGTGGCTAAAGAATGAAAATTAGTCCCAGTAATTGTAATATTTGTAGTTGATGTATTAACGCCATTGCCTGGCGTAACATTGGTAATTGTTGGTTCTAATGGAGGGGGACCTATATCTGCAAAAGAATTAAAAACGGAGAATAAAATTAAAAATATTATTAAAAAAAGAAAAGTTATGTATCTAAAATTCGCTCTTGAATTCAAATTCATTATGTCTCCGTTTGTAAGAAAAATCTAAAAACAGCCTTTATGCAGATACGCAGATAAATAATTTTATCATAAAAATTACTTATAAATCTATAAGACTAAAGACCTAGGTCTAAAAGTCATAAGTCCTAAGTCTAAGGTCGTAGGTCCAAAATCCCCCTAAATCTCCCTTTAAAAAGGGGGGCTGTGCGTTCCTTTGAACCTTTTTTATTGATAAACAAGATTCTTAACGGCTAAGACAATGTCTTGAGGAGTTAAGTGGAAATATTCAAGAAGTTCTGGTATGCTTCCAGAAAGACCAAATAAATCTTTAATTCCTACCATTCTTATTGGAGCCGGCAGTCTTTCACATAAGACTTCCGCAACAGCGCTTCCCAAGCCGCCAATCACGCTATGTTCTTCTGCCGTAACAACTTTTCTTGTTTTCTCAACAGATTCAATTATTGTATTTACATCAATTGGTTTTATAGAGGATACGTTTATAACTTCCGCGTTAATACCTTCTTTTTCAAGTATTTTTGCCGCTTCCAGACTAGCGCTTACCATTATTCCAATCGCAAATATTGTCGCATCCGAGCCATCTTTTAACTTTATAGCTTTACCCAGATTAAATTCATAATCATTGTTAAATATAATAGGAACAGAGGGACGTCCTAATCTTATATAGAAAGGTCCTTCTATTCTTGCTGCTGCTTTAATTGCTGCTTTTGCTTCGTAATAATCAGCAGGAACAACTACCTTAAGACCGGGAATCACTCTCATTAAAGCAATGTCTTCAACTGTCTGATGAGACGCGCCGTCTTCTCCGACAGTAATTCCTGAATGACTTGGACACATTTTAACATTTAATCCACTATAAACTATCGTGTTTCTTACCTGCTCGTAGGCTCTGCCTGTAGCGAAAATCGCAAAAGAACCTGTGTAACAAATCTTTCCGGTAGTTGCCAATCCAGCAGCCGTGCACATCATATTTTGTTCCGCGACACCACAATCAAAAAAACGATCGGGAAACACTTTTGCGAATTTTATACTGGTAGTTGACTTTGCTAAATCAGCATCCAGAACAACAATATTTTCATCCGCTTCTCCCAGCTCAAGTAAAGCATCCCCATATGCTCCACGAGTGGATTTTTTATCTTCTGACATTTAACAATCAACTTCTCCCAATTCTTTTAAAGCTTCCTTCATCTGTTCCTTTGTAGGCGCTTTCCCATGAAAATCAATCGCGTTTTCCATAAAAGAAACGCCTTTGCCTTTTACTGTATGAGCAACTATCATAGTTGGTTTTTCTTTTATTGTATTCGCTTCGGCAAAAGCATCAATTATCGCGAGAACATTATGTCCGTCTATTTCAATTACGTGCCACCCAAAAGCGCGCCATTTATCAACAATTGGCCTTATTTCCATAACTTCACTTACTGTTCCATCAATCTGAAGACCATTGTAATCAAGAATTGCCGTTACGTTATCGAGTTTGTAATGCGCCGCAAACATTGCCGCTTCCCAAACAATTCCTTCCTGACTCTCTCCATCTCCGATAAGAACATAAACCCTGTAGTCAAGCTGATCCAGTTTCCCGCCCAAAGCTATTCCGTTAGCCACTGCCAATCCCTGACCTAACGAACCTGAAGATATTTCTACTCCCGGAACCTTTTTCATATCAGGATGACCCTGTAAAATGCTTCCCATTTTTCTTAAGGTCCACAAAATATCCCTTGAAAAATACCCGCTTTCCGCCAAGGCAGCATAAAGCACCGGCGCCACATGACCCTTGCTTAAAACAAATCTGTCTCTTTCTCTCCATTTAGGCTCAGCGGGACGGTGCCTTAATTGATAAAAATATAAAGTTGAGACAATATCAGCCGCCGAGAGCGAACCTCCGGGATGACCGGAACCTGCTTCTCCTGTCATTCGAATAATATCTCTGCGTAATATCAGACTTTTTTCTTCTATTCTTTTTCTAAGCTCGCTGCGACTCAATATTTTTCTTCCCAATCTAAAAAATTAAACAATTGTTTTATTCTACCATTAATTCAAAATCCCTGCCCAATAAACTTTCCCAATTTCCTATCCTCTTAACTTTCCATCTACTGTCTACTGCATACTGTCTACTGTCTACTTCTCGTCGAGTAGACATCCTTTATAACCTCATTTGGTTACTTAATGCCCCTCACAGAACCGTGCGTGAGGATTTCCCTCACACGGCTCTTCAGAAACACTTCCTCAATACGAGGATAGAGTATAAGTCAAGTGATATATCT
>JACQXZ010000070.1 GCA_016208465.1 Actinomycetota bacterium | reverse complement strand
TGTATGAATTGGAGTATAAGATGCTAAATGCGATTGAACCAGAAAAGATTATCTTGAAGATGGACGATGAACAGCAAATTCTTTATAAAGTAATACACGGATAATTTCACCTATCAGGGTGTCCCGTTGCGGAAGACAGGAAGAGATGGAGGTAAGTATGAGCCAGTAAGTGTTGTAGCCGGTAGGTATAAGTTTGGGTGATTCGGAAACAGCGAAGTAGATAGTATTGCTGTCAGATCCAAAATGGTATTGTCCGTTCTTCTGATATATTTTGGCATTCTTGATACCTGAGTCGCCGGGCTTGGGGTCGTTCTCGGGATTGCTCTGATTTTCGTCATCACGGTACTTTACCCATGTCTCCCCGTTTTTGGTATATAGCTCAGTAATCGTGACGATATGAGCATTCCCTGGGTAGAAGTAAGCTACTTCTACGTCTTCGGTCTTGATCTCCTTCTTCAACCATGTGAGGAAATCACCATTCTCCTCAACAACGCCAGTAATGGGATCTACATCTGTTCCCCGATCCCATACTTTGGTAACCACCCTATCTTCAGTTTTCTTTTTTACCGGTCCGTCTATCTTGATGCCCACTGGCCTACCGGGATCGGTGAAGGGTCCAGGGTCAGGTGCCTCATCAATCGAATCTGACGCGTAACGATTGATATCCCCGACCGTCACCTGAGTAGTAGGCACGCCTGGTGGCATTGTACGAATAGACGGATCAATACTTAAGTTATAGAAAACCTGAGTCCAGTCTGCACCAACCGTCATGCCCAGTTCCTCCAGGTTGATGTCAACGGCTTCGCTGTGGTTGCCATCTACTCCGAAGAGCGGCAAATTCTGATTACCCACGCCTCTGGTCCGCCCAGAGTATTAGACGCGGTCACATTCAAGTAGTCGGTTGCTTGTTGAATTTGGGATATACAAGAATTCCATCCTGCCCCATAAGGAGTTGCTCTGTGCAAGGACCCTGTCTGGCCTACACCAGTTTAGTTGGTAAAACTTGATGTCACTAATTTGCGGTGTCGCATCAGCCGTCCCCACCCATAAGGTGCCAGCCAATGCCACAATTAATAAAATGCAAAAAAGGAAAATAAAATGGAGACGGAAAGGAAACTCTCCCTTTTTTCTTCAGCCCTTTCGAAAACATTCTTTTCATCATTATTCATCCCTCCTCGAATTTTTTCGGAGTTCCTAGGGATAATCCCTATGTGACATTCAACCGGACAACAAACCCTCTTCTTTTCATCATCCCTCTTTCCGCCCATAAAATTTAACAAGTGAGCAAGCTAGTATAGCGTTCCTTAAATAACGTGTCATTGCGAGGCGTTGACCTTTGGGAGCCGAAGCAATCTCCGGTGCTAGGGATTGCAATGATATTTACAGAACGCTGTACTAGTTCTCATCAGCAATGCCATGAAGGACGTTCTCTTGTTGTGCCAGAAATTCAACATAGTATTCCTTAGGAAGCTCTTCAAAAAAATATTCAGATGTCGGCGCTAGTCTGTTCATCACGCACCTGCTTATTTTTATTAGGCTAACTTATAATTAGACGTACTAATTTTACGGTTTTATGAAATACTAATCCCCGTTTTCACGAGGACAAGTCTGAAAAATACTTCCATTTAGCAATCTAATCCTAAATATTTATAAATGACTCAATAATTATTTTAATTATAGCATAATTCACAATATGCTACCGCCATCGTAATAAAACTTTTTTCATATTACCTAACAACATATTTATTATAAAAAACTGAGACAGTCAATGTAATTAGTTATAGCGCCCCACGTAAATGATTGCATATAAACAGGCGGGACGCCTGTCCTACATTCCCCAGCATCCTATCACCCATAACCTATCACCATCTCACACCTTTTCTATCGCCCGCTCATAAACTTTTAAATGTTCCTTTGAAATCAAACGCCATGAAATTTTATTTTTAACGTAATCTAAGGCGTTTCGACTTAGTCTTTCCAGCAGTTTTTCATTTTTCGCTAAATAAACCAATGTTTCAATAAAATCATCGTCTCCGCCGTTTATCACTATTCCGCCTCTGCTGTCTTCAATTGAGCTTTTAAGTCCGCCTTCGGCGCTAACGACACAAGAATCAACAGCAACGACTTTTGCCGTCCGCCTGAACGATTACTAACTCAACACGCCCTATTTTTATTCTTGAGTCCTGCTTACATTCTTACCTTTAACCTCTGCAATCAGCCGTTCCAGCGTCCCGCTCTTACTGGCAAACCCGATAACAACTTCATCCGCCAGCTCAATCATGAACCGGTTTCTCTTTTCTGCGGTTTCCATTGTTACCCGTTTTACACTGTTTTCAAACGGCGTAACTATCAATAATCTGCCGGCATTAACAACATCCCTGAGTTCCGTATCGATTTTCTCTTTCATTCCTCGCGCCAGTACCATAATAACCGGCTGTGTGCCGGCAAGCAGGTAATGAAATACATCCTTCTCAATCTTTGAATGAAAACCGCTGATTATGCAGTTGCCTTGGTCGCGCTGTTCAATAGCCCAATCGTAGCATTTGAGCACCACCGAAGCGGGAATTTCCCGACTGCAGAGAAAGACAGTCTTGCGCAGTTTTAGTAATTCCGTATTGCCGAGTGATGAAACGATCATTCTTCGTTCCCGCTCTTGTCTGGGTTTTGTTTTATCTGCCTTTGTTTTTTCGCCGGCGGAAGATAGTTTTCGGATGTGATGACGCTTTTGCCTGTTTTTGATTCCAATTCCAATCGGGCTTTTTTCGCAATTTTACCGCCCTTTCCCCCCGCGTCTGTATTTTCTGCCATTCCGGTTGCATTCACACTTTCGGCAATTTGCCGGGTCGAAAGTTCCGCAAGCGCCGTAAAAATTAACTCTGCTTCGCTCATATGATCTCGCAGATTTTGCGTTTTAAGACCTTTGATATCCTTATGTTTTTTGACTGAAACGCCGCTCCATTCCTGATGAATGATGTTAGTGAGAATAGAGTATTCATCTTCTTTGGTTATTTCGTGGTCTTTCCAGTAATCAGTGAGTTTATTGCGGGTCTCCTGCCCCATCATCCGCTGCTGAATCCATTTCTCGCTTCTGCCGTGTTGTTGCCAATATTCACGGGCACGGTCAAGGGAGCGGGCCGGGTCGCTCATATCCTGAATACGTTCATAGCCTACCTTTGCCAGCCATAATTTTATCGGTTCCGCTTTGGGACTGGGAACCGACTGAATAAGCCGCAACAAGGTTTCCGGATCAGCCGCGTCGGTCAGATATTTTTTCCCGTCCGCGGCTTCCATTTTCAGTCGGTTACATTTTGTAACCGACTCACTGCCTTCTTTTTTTAAATGGTTTTTTAAAACTTTCCAGTAGTTTCGGGCCGCCTGATAATCCGGCTGCTGTATCAAAACCTGTAAAATATCAACCACCGAAAAATACCATGTTTCTTTCTCTTCATCATAATGACGCCGAATTTTATAGTTTTCAAAAACGGCTAAACTATTGTCAGTCATTGTTATCTTCCTCCCTGTTATTCAGTTCCCTGCCCATACGTTATTTGATATCGTAGTTGATGATAAAATCCAATTCCTCGCGGGTAAATCCGTAGTGCTGGGCGAGAAGGCAATCTATTGTTCCTCAACATGGTCTTCGTCCATTGTTTGCTCTATATTCTCCACTGAAATTTAGCTTCGTAGTTTTACGCACATAACAGACCACGAGATGAAGCAAGCGTGGATTCTGCTGGGAGCAAATGCTCGAAAAAGCCGCGGACTCCCCACTGCACGCTTTGTTAGCCCGTGTTTCAAAGATTACTTCTCTTTGCAAATGATTTCAATGTCCCTAATGAAAGTATGACCTTCCTGAGGTGGAGCATTGTCTGCATAAACTCCCCAAACAATCTTCAAATCACCATGTTTTTCTTTGTCAAAACCTTCAAAAATATCCCAATCCCATGTAAATGCTAAGGTTGGCAAGATTGGGTCAAACCACGAAGAACCGTATTGATGCGCTCCAAACACTTCTGCCTTGATAATATCACGCCGAGTATTTCTCTTAGTCCATGCAACATATTTTATCCCGTCTATTTCTTCAAAATCATCACCGCCTGTGTAATTAAATTCTAATTCTTGTGTTGGCACAAGTGCTACTGGAATATACACAAAGCAATTTACGTATTGGGCAAAAACTTTGCCAGAGTTAACAGCCCTAATAACTAATTCCCATTTACGCTTCTTAGGCTTTTCTTCCGTTGCTACCTCTGAAAAAGATGGGAAAGTTGGAATCAAATTACTTTCGTGGTAAAAGCTTGATTTGGCAATGAATTCAAGTTGGATTTTTGGATATGACCTTCGTCCAAAAATATCTACTACTAGTCTGTGACCTATAGGTCTAGATTTCCCCCCAACCCTGACGTAGTATCGGTTGTCTGTGGCTTGGTGAGGTGTTTGTTCACTGTCAAGTACCTCAATAATAAAAATTGCCCTTCCTTCGGCTATCTGAGATTTGTTACCTTTGCCTTGAACAGCATATACATTGAAGGAATTTAATGGGAAATCAACTAAAGTGGGAATAATGTCTTCTAGCCATTCACGAGTGCTGGGTTTCTTAACTGCAAGATCAATTCCTCCATCATCTATTCGCCAATTTTTACTTGGATTCAAAAGACCAAAAACTAAAGTGCCACCACCACTATTTGCAAAGGCTGCAATTGCCTTTGACATATTTGACTTGACATTACTTTCATCAACAGAGGACAGTGTTAAATCAAGCCCACGTCTACCTTTCACTTCTAACCAATCAAACTCACCTATTGGTAAGTTTAGTAAATATTCTTCATCCCAATCTTTTGGTTTTTGCATTTTTATCTCTCTATGCTAGATGAATTTGTGAGTGAAGGCTAACACTATGCTCACTTGCCACAGGAGCGTCAGCGGATGTGGTCAAGTGCAGCAACAGATTAACATTTTATATTCTTATCGGATCATATTTTTTAATGGTTTTTAATAACTTTGGATTTCTTTTTATAATCATTTCATAGATATATGGCCAATATTCAGAGACAAGAAGGTTTCCCTGTAAATTGCGTCGCACAAAACCAGATGTTTTTAAAACACGATGGGATTTTAGGTCTTCAAAAAAAATTGGTGATTCTAAAAAACATAATCGTTGTATATTTACAGCATAACAATTACCCTCACGCCAGTCTGCTTTACCTACAAATTTATCTCCAACAATGGTATAAATTTCTCTTATTGATTTTTCTGGATAGCAACGATAGATTAGTAGAAGATCACCAACAGTAGCTCGTTTGGAAACACCCCGTGTAACTTTTTTAGAATTTTCTAGCCAGTGCCATTGATTTTTTTTCGCTGGTTGAATCCAAATTTTTGGTACAGAATGAAAATCTTTTTTTAGCTCTATTACTTCCAATGGACAATCTGGCCAGTCATGATGCCAGCACACAATACAATCACATTCTTTAAGATCATGACCATGTGCTTTAAAACTACTTGATCTAAATTCAAATTCAATTCTTACGAGTTTTTCTTTGTCTCCACTGCGACGATAAGCAATACAATCTGGAAATCTTGGACGGATTTCTTTAATTCGGAATTGTTTTTTTCTTGCAACGTGTGCAAAAAGATACACCACTCCAATTTCATTTTGTGGTGCATATTGTAATGGAGCATCGGTTAAAGTATTTGGTCTTATTTTCTTCATTGTTATTCCTGTTAACTTATAATCAGACACACTAATAGCCGTATTGTTTTACGGCTTTTGAAATACTAATCTGAAAAATACTTCCATTTAGCTCGATAATAATTTTGATTATAGTATAATTCGCAACATACTACCGCTATTGTAATACAACTTTTTCATATTATCTAACACACAAAGATACGGATAAATGATTGCATATAGACAGGCGGAACGCCTGTCCTACTGTCTCATTTTAATGTCTATTGTATTATCAAAAGTTAATCCCCCTGTATCCCTCTTTAGGAAAGGGGGAGTTTGAGAGAGGCACTCTGCTTTTTTTCAATTTCCTAACTTCCTATCCTCTTAACTTCCCATCTTCCTATATATTGGCCGCTTCAATCGACCACTCATAAACTTTTAAATGCTCTTTTGAAATTAAACGCCATGAAATTTTATTCTTAACGTAATCCAAAGCATTTTGACTTAGTCTTTCCAGCAGTTTTTCATTTTTCGCTAAATAAACCAGTGTTTCAATAAAATCATCGTCTCCACCGTTTACTACTATTCCGCCTCTGCTGTCTTCGATTGAACTTTTTAGTCCGCCTTCGGCGCTTACAACAGCCGGGATGCCAAGCGCATAGGCATGGGCCAAATTGCCTGACTGGGTTGCTCTTGTATAAGGCAGGACTAACATATCAAAGCAGGAAAGAATTTCATTGTATTCTTCTTTTGAAAAAGCGCCTTTAACCAAAAGAATAGAATCTCTCTCGGAACACTTATTAAGTTCTTCTTTGATAACTTCTCCGTAAGCCGGTCCATCCGAACTTCCCGGTCTGACATCTCCGGCAATCATAAGAACAGTCTTCTCGTCTAAATCTTTTTTAATTTTTGGCCACCATTTAATTAAACGGTCAACACCTTTATTGGGTTCCCACCAACCCATTGTGCCGATAACCAATTTGCCTTCCGCCCCATATTTGCTCTTGTGTTTGGAAATATCTGTTTTTTCTTCCACTCCATGAGGAATTACAAAAATATTGTCCGGTATCCGGCCAATGTTCCAAGGCAGACAATCTTTTTGATATGTTTCGTGAAAAATATTTGCCGCTGCTAAATCAAGTGTGTGATTTAAATAAATTTTTTCTTCTATTGGAGGATCTTTAACAATACTATGATACGTAACCACCACCGGTCTTTTTACCACCTTTAGACGATATAAAAAATCCGCGACCACAAAAGATGTCTTAGCTCCGTAATCAAACCGGCCGCCCGAAAGAAGCTGACTGTATATTCCGTATTCATGCTGAATATGAACAGCGTCCGGATTCAACTCATTTATCTTATCTATTAAAGGTATATACCAATCAAGTTTCGTCATATCAATAATTGGATAAACATCTGATTCTCCTTCACGACCGCCATCCGTATGACTTATAATGCTAACTTTATTTCCATCTTTCCTTAAAGCGTTTACTAACTGCTCAGCGTAAATCGCGATTCCGCAAAGTCTGGGCGGCCAGGTTGAAATCATTACTATATGCATATTATCCTCCCTAGTAAAGTTAAGTTATAAGTCACAAGTTTTAAGATTCTTTCTCATTCAAGTGGGTAAATGCTGTTTACTCTACACACCCCTGCACCCCTCTTTTTAGAGGGGAATTAAAATTTTTTTATAAACTTTAATATATTCTTCAGTCATATGATCAACCGTAAAATTTTCTTCCACTCTTTTACGGCAATCCCTGCGGTTAATTGAAGATATTTTTTCCACTGCCTGAACTGATTCTTCTATCGAATTAACTAAAAAACCTGTTTTGTTGTGGCTGATTACCTCTATAACCGACCCTAAATCCATCCCGATAACCGGGGTGCCGCACGCCATTGATTCAGCCATTGTAAGACCGAATCTTTCAGGTAAAGTAATCAGGTGCAATAACGCGTAACCTTTCCCTAATAATTCATTTCTGTCTTTCGGTTCCACCGGACCAATAAATTCAATCTGTTTACCGTCTATATAAGGTTTCACCATCTGATTAAAATAATCTTCTTCCTGAATGATCCCGGCAATAATTAATTTCATTCCGGTTTTTTGAGCCAGCTCAACCGCGAGATGAGTGCCCTTCTCAAAAGAAATTCGTCCTAAAAATATAAGATAGTCTCCTTGTTTTTCCTGAAAAGTAAATTCATCCATTTTTATTCCGTTATAAACGGTGGCAAGATAATTCAATTCATCTATTCTGTCCGCGTAACTTATTGAAACAAAATTACTGTCTTTATATTTAAGATAAACAGGATAAATTTTAGGCGATGAAAAACCGTGAATGGTAGTTAAGATAGGCGTAGAAACTAATTTGCTGTAGGTAAGCGGTAAAAAATCGTAATTGTTATGAATTAAATCAAACTCATCCGCTCTTTCAAAAACTTCCGAGATATGAAGACATTCCCAGACCTTGGGATCAAGAAACTTATCTTCTGAATAGGGCCGGGGACAAATCCAGCGCAATTTTCCTGAAGTGTAAGAATCGCCAGTCGCGAATAAGGTAACATCAAACCCCCGCTCCACTAAACCTTCGGTTAAATTATAAGCAACGGTTTCCCATGGACCATAATGACGAGGAGGAGTTCTCCACGAAACCGGTCCAAGCACAGCAATTTTCATTTAGATCCTTTCACCTGAAAATACCTTTTGACAGGCGAGACGCCTGTCCTACTTATGACTTGTGACTTACTTTTGTATCTTTTCTTTACTTGTGTCTTTGTGACTTTGTGTCTTTGCAACCTATATTATTCATACCTCAACGCGTCAATAGGATTCAAACGAGATGCTTTCCATGCAGGATAAACGCCAAAGAAAACTCCCACGAAAGCAGAAAAAAAGAAGGCTATGCTGACTGACCAAACGGTAACTTCACTAGGTAGGGATGAAAGACTCTTAATTGTGTATGAAACACCTGTTCCTAATGATATCCCAATAATTCCTCCCAAAACACTTAAAGTCATTGCCTCAATGATAAACTGAATCAGAATATCATAAGTTTTCGCGCCTACAGCTTTTCTGACTCCGATTTCCCTGGTTCTCTCAGTTACAGAAACAAGCATTATGTTCATAATTCCAATCCCGCCAACCATAAGAGAAATCCCGCCAATTCCAGCCAGCATTAGTGTTAAAATACTAAGAATATTTTTAAACGCTCCCAGCATTTCCCCTTGACTTGAAACAGTAAATTCATTCGGTTTCAGTCTTTTACCCATAATTTGTTTAATTTCTTTTATGGCAGGATCAACACTTTCTGAGTCTCTTGCTTTCCCCATAATAAAACTGACTCTATCTAAACCATAAAGGGACTGAGCGGTCGTAATCGGTATATCAACCACATCGTCTCTATCAACACCCATTGATTGTCCTCTTTCTTTAAGCACCCCTATCACAGTAAACTTCTGACTGGCAATTGTAATTCTTTTTCCAAGCGGTTCGCCTGAACCAAAAAATTTCTCTGCCACGGTTTTGCCTATTACTACTACCTTTCTTGCTCCACCTACCTGAGATTCCGTGATGTCTCTCCCTTTTACAATAGGGACATTCAGGATTTTATTTATGTTTGATGTAACACCATAGACCATCACATTTCTTATCTTGTTTCCATATTTAACCCTATCACTGCTTTCAATATCCGCCCCTACATATTCCATGTATTTAGATTTTTTCCCAACCAATCTCACATCATCCAAGGAAAGTTTGTTTTCTCCAGATGGATGCTGTCCTCCGCCAAATTCAATCTTTCCGGGCATTACAAAAATAAGGTTGGAGCCAAGACTTTGGATTTCACCGGTAATATAACTTTTCGCGCCCTGACCGATTGAAACCAGCAAGATAACCGAACCAACACCTATGATTACGCCAAGCATGGTTAAAAACGATCGCATCTTATTTGCGTTTAATCCGTTAAAAGCCAAACGAAAACTTTCAAATATATTCACTGATGATTTCCTCCAAGCAAGGCTTAATTCAAACTGACATAAAATGTCATCCTGGGGAGCGAAAGTGACGAAGGACCTTTTAAAAGCAGATTCTTCGCTTCGCTCAGAATGACTGCCTTGCTATATTTTCTCACTTAACCCATTACCTATTTAACAATCTCAGAATTATTATCTGATTTTCGACGATCTGTTACTTTTTCATCTGAAACTATTTTACCGTCTAAAACTCTTACAATTCTCTCCGCGTGTTCGGCAACATACTGTTCATGTGTAACTAAAATCACCGTCTTACCCTCTTTATGCAATTCCTGCAAGATGAACATAACTTCTCCGCCTGATTTTGAATCCAAATTTCCGGTTGGTTCATCTGCCAGAATAATCGCGGGATCGTTAACGAGCGCGCGGGCAATCGCGACTCTTTGCTGCTGCCCGCCTGAAAGTTGATTAGGGCGATGATTTAAACGATCTTTAAGTCCAACTCTTTCAAGAACTTCCCTTGCTCTTTTTGTTCTTTCGGAAATACTAAGACCCGCGTATATCATTGGTAATTCAACGTTCCTAATCGCGGTGGCCCGGGGAAGTAGATTGAAAGTTTGAAACACAAAACCAATTTTCTGATTCCTTAATTTAGCCAGTTGATTCTCGTTTAAATCTTTGGTTTCTTCTCCATCAATAATAATTCTGCCTGAGGTAGGAACATCAAGACAGCCAATCATATGCATTAAAGTAGATTTGCCTGAACCGGAAGGACCCATTATTGAAATAAATTCACCGCTCTTAACTGTAAAAGATATTCCCCTGACTGCTTCTACATTAACTCCATCAAGTTTATATGTTTTAACCAGCTCATCAACTTCAAGAATATTAACCCCCCTGTCTCCCCCCTTAGCAAGGGGGGAATTCATATTGTCTCCACCCTTAGCAAGGGGGGAATTCATATTGTCTCCACCCTTAGCAAGGGGGGACGATGAAGAGGTTCCCCCTTTAGTAAGGGGAGAATTAGAGGGGGGATTAGAATTGTTTACCACTGAATTTTATCTCCATCTTTAAGCTGAGCCATATTCTTTGCGACAATCTTTTCTCCATCCTCAAGCCCATCAAGTATTTCAACATCATCTTCCCCATAAATTCCAACTTTAACTTTTCTGACTTTCGCCTTATCTCCTTCTATAACAAACACAACATCTTTCCCCTGACGTTCAGTTAACGCTCCGATAGAAACTGCTAAAACATTTTTATGAGTCTCAACAATAATATCTATATCAGCATTCATTCCAATTCGGGGAACAATGTTTTTAGAGGAGGTTATTTCCACCTTTATAGGAAATGCTGTTCCTCCGCCTTTAGTGACAACTGAATTTAAACCTATTTCAGTAACTTTTCCTTTAACCGGAAAACCTTCATAAGCGTCCAGAGATATATTTACCTCTTGATTCACCTTTACTTTTCCAATATCAACTTCATCAACATTCGCGGTAATTTCAACATGGTTGAAATCAGCCATCGTTATAAAAGCATCTTTGGCCGCGCTTATCAGTTCGCCTTCTTTTCCGTTTACAAAAATTATTGTTCCGTCTGCCGGAGAAGTAAGACCGCTGTCATCAATTTTATTTTGAACAGCTTCAAGAGTTGCCTGCGAAAGACTAATGGAATTTTTAGCGTTTTTAACATCTTCTGTCCGCGGAGAAGCTTCCTTTAACTTCAAAGAAGCAAGGGCGCTTTGATAACTCCCTTCAGTTGAGTCAACCGCATCCTGTGCCTGTTTTATTGCGGCATCGGCTTTTAGTTTTACAGTTTGAAGGTTTTGTTCCGCAGATTTTAATGAACTTTCCGCGGAGAGATAGGATGAGTAAGTAGTGTTCGCGCTGGATTTAGCTGTATCAACTTCTGTTTTCTGGCTTTCCGTATAATTAGGCTGATGAAAAACAGGATGTTCATATTTCTTAACTAACTCTTCATATTTTCCCTGAGTATCGTAATAAACATAATAACTAAAATCCCTGGCTGATTTTGCCGTATCGTAAGATGTCTGAGCGCTGATTATATCCTGCGCGGCATTTGTTTTTGTTTCTTCAAGTTTTCTTTTCGCGGCGTCAAGAGCAATCTTTGCGTTATCAACCGCGACTCTGGCTAAGTTTATATCTTCCTTTGTTGCCCCTTTAATTAATTTTTCGTAACTTATTTTAGCGTTGTCTAAATTAATTTTAGCCTGTTTCAATTCTACTGTTAAATCTTTAGTGTCAAGTTCTGCCAGAATATCATCTTTTTCTACTTTGTCTTCTTCTTTAACATTTATTTTTTCAATCAAGCCTGAACCTTTGAAGTTCAAAGATATTTTTTTCGGAGAAGAAACAGCGCCGGAAGCCGCGACAAGTACATTAATATCTGATTTTTTAACCTCAGCCAATTCTACTTTTAATGGAGCGCTTTCTTTAATATATTGAAACCAGCCAACACCTCCAACAATAACTACTAAAAAAACAATTATAATAATGTTTCGTAAACGCATAGAAATCCTTTCTTGTTACTCAGCTTTCAATAAAAACTCCCATTTTTCTATAGCGGTTATATCTTTTTTCTAATAATTTATTTGTTGATAATTTTTTCAGCTCTAAGAGAGATGAAACCAGCGCCTGCTTTAGTTCAACAAAAACTTCAGAAGGATTATGGTGCGCTCCGCCTAACGGTTCTCTTATTATTCCATCAATTAATCCTCGCTCCAAAAGCTCATCTGCTGTTAATTTAAGCGCCGTGGATGCTTCTGCTTTTGCTTTACTTGAATCACCATTTTCACTTTTTAAAAGTATACTGGCGCATCCCTCTGGAGAAATAACTGAGTAATATGAATTCTCAAGCATAAATATTTTATCTCCAAGACCAAGCGCCAAAGCGCCGCCGCTTCCACCTTCTCCAATATTTGAAACTATTATTGGAACTTTAAGAGCGCTCATTTCCATTAGATTGGATGCAATGGCAAGCGCCTGACCTCTTTCTTCGGCTTCAATTCCCGGATAAGCGCCTGCCGTATCAATAAAACTAATCACAGGCAAACTAAATTTTTCTGCCAGTTTCATTAATCTAAGCGCCTTTCGAATTCCTTCGGGATGAGGTGAACCAAAATTATAAAGAATATTTTCTTTGGCGTTTTTTCCCTTCTGATGACCCACTATCATTACTTTAACATCATTCAGAAAGCCAAACCCGCCTATAATAGAAAGATCATCTCTAAAAAGCTTGTCCCCATGAATTTCAATAAAATCAGTAAAGATATTATTTATATAATCCAGTGTCTTGGGTCTATCAGGATGTCTTGAAACCTGAACTTTTTCCCAAGGAGAGAGATGACTATAAATTCTGACCTTGAGTTTTTCTATTTTGTGTTCCAGATCCTCTATCTCAGCGGTTAAGTCGGTCTTTTCCAGAGGAGAAACTTTTTTAAGCAAATCTAATTTTCTCTGTAATTCAAAAATTGGTTTTTCAAAATCAAGAACATAACGGGCCATCTAATTCTCCATCAGTAAAGGAAATTCAATAACTTGCTTAAAGTATTTTTTAAATCTTTGCGATGCACTATCAAATCAATCATTCCATGCTTTAACATTAATTCCGCCGACTGAAATCCTTTTGGTAATTTTTGTTTAATTGTCTGTTCTATCACTCTTGGGCCGGCAAAACCAATCAGAGCCTCTGGTTCCGCGATAATTAAATCAGCCAGAGTCGCGAAACTTGCTGAAACGCCCCCGGTTGTTGGATTGGTAAGAATCGAAATATAAGGATTTTTTTTCTGTTTAAATCTGGCAATTGCCGCGCTTGTTTTTGCCATTTGCATCAAGGAAAACATCCCTTCCTGCATTCTCGCGCCGCCTGATGAACAAACAAGTACCAAAGGTAAATTTTCTTCTAATGCCTTTTCAATTGCACGGGTTACTTTTTCTCCAACCACCGATCCCATGCTTCCGCCAATAAAACGAAAATCCATCACTCCAAATATTATTAAACGATCATCGATTTTCCCTTCACCTGTCACTATCGCTTCTTTTAAACCCGAAATCTCCTGCGCCTGATTTAAGCTAACTCTGTAAGATTTTGAAATTTCAAAATCAAGAGGATCGTTTGATATCATACCGCCGTTAAATTCAACAAAACTACCATCATCCAACAAAAGATTTACTCTCTCTTCAGCGGTTAGTTTAAAATGATGATTGCATTTAGGACAGACTTTAAAATTACGAACAACTTCTTTCTGAAAAATAATTTCATTGCAGGCAGCACATTTAGACCAGATTCCATCTGGTATATTTAATCTTGTCCCGCTTTTTTCAACCGGGATATATTTATTTTTAGCCTTAAACCATTCTGTGATTGACATAACTCCTGTCGCTTTGCTCCATTGTAAAATGTAAATTCAGAATCCCCCGCTCGCTATGCTCGCTGCCCCCTTTGTTAAAGGGGGCTTATGGGGGATTTAGTCCTATTACCCATTACCTACGTTTTACATCTCACGCCTTACGTTCCTGATAAACTCAGAAACATTTTTTATCTGTTCTTCTTCGGTTTTTGATTTCTCGATTAAGTTAATAATCGCGCTTCCAATTATTACACCATCCGCCAGTTCCGAAATTTCTTTTGCCTGCTTAGAAGTTGAAATACCAAAGCCTATGCCAACTGGTTTATCTGTTTTTGATTTTACGCTGGCAATAAAATCCGGCAGTGAATTAGATAAAGACTCCCTTGCTCCGGTAACACCAGTTAAGGAAACACAGTAAATAAATCCTTTCGAAGCAGAAGCAATTTTTTCAATCCTTTCCTCTGTGCTGGTGGGAGCCAACAAAAAAACAGTGTCCAGTTTTTCTTTTGACGCCTCTAGCCATAAATCAGCCTCTTCGGGCGGTAAATCAGGAATAATAACACCATCGACGCCGTTATTAAAAGCGTCTTCCGTAAATTTATCTAAACCGTAATGAAAAATAATATTATAATAGGTCATAATTAAAATTGGAATATTGTTTCTTTCCCGAAGATTTTTAACCAGATTAAAAACATCAGGAGTAGTTACTCCTTCTGCTAAAGCTTTCTCTGAGGCTCTTTGTATCGTTGGACCATCTGCCAGCGGATCTGAGTAGGGAATCCCGATTTCCAGAACATCCGCGCCTGAATCAATTATTGACTGAATAATTTTCGGGGATAAATCAAGATTGGGATAACCACCCATAATATAGGCGATTAAAGCTGTCTTACCTTTTTCTTTAAGCAACTTGAATTTCTCATCTATTCTGTTCATAACGAAAACCCCATTACTTTTGCGGCTGTCTGAACATCTTTATCTCCCCGACCAGACAAATTAACAATAATAATTTTGTCTTTAGATAAACCGGGCGCCAGATTGTTAAGATAGGCTATCGCGTGAGCGCTCTCAAGAGCAGGAATTATTCCTTCGGTTTTCGATAAAAGCTTAAAAGCATCAATGGCCTCTTTATCTGTTATTCCCACATAAGTTACCAGACTTTTATCTTTCATATAAGCATGTTCAGGGCCAACACCGGGATAATCCAAACCGGCTGAGATTGAATGAGCTTCCTGGATCTGTCCAAATTCATCCTGAAGAACATAACTCATTGAACCGTGAAGAACACCTTTGCTTCCTTTTTCCAAAGAAGCGCCGTGTTTGCCTGTTTCAAGACCAAGTCCTGCGGCTTCAACGCCAATCAGTTTAACATCTGTGTTGAGAAAGGGATAAAAGATACCCATTGAGTTGCTTCCTCCGCCAACACAGGCAACTATATAGTCGGGCATTCTTTTTTCTTTAGCTAAAATTTGTTCTTTGGTTTCTTTTCCGATTATAATTTGAAAATCTCTTACAATCATTGGATAAGGATGAGGCCCTGCAACCGAACCAATAATATAATGAGTTGTTTTTACGTTGGTTACCCAATCCCTGATTGCTTCATTCATCGCGTCTTTTAAAGTCTTACTGCCTGAAGAAACCGGAACAACTTCCGCTCCTAATATCTTCATTCTAAAAACATTGGGAGCTTGTCTTGCAATATCTTCCTCTCCCATATATATTACACATTCAAGACCAAACATCGCGGCAACAGTCGCAGTCGCAACACCGTGCTGTCCCGCGCCGGTTTCCGCGATTATTCTTTTTTTACCTAATCTTTTCGCCAGAAGAATCTGACCCATTGTGTTATTTATTTTATGAGCGCCGGTATGCGCCAAATCTTCTCTTTTAAGATAAATCTTCGCTCCGCCAAGCAGATTCGTAAGACGTTCCGCGAGGTAAAGAGGAGTTGGTCTGCCAACATAATCTTTTAAATAATAATTAAGCTCCTCTTTAAACTCATCATCGTCCTTATACTTATTATAAGCCTCTTCGAGTTCTTTTAAGGCAGCCATTAAGGTCTCTGGAACATATTTCCCGCCATATTCACCGTAATGTCCCTCTTTGTCAGGCAAAAAAAATTCAGGTGACATAATAAATTAATCCCTTCTTTATAAAAAACCATTTTAATCTTTCTATTCTATCAAAAATACCTTTACATCAACAAGTAGGACAGCCGTCCCGGCTGTCAAATCATTTTACCTTTTTAGGACAGGCGGGATGCCTGCCCTACCCGGTAGGGGTTGATAAATTACTAAAAAAAGCTTTCATCTTTTCAGAATCCTTCTTACCGGGTTCTTTCTCTAAACCCGAACTTGCATCAACCGCGTAAGGTTCAACTAAAGTTACAGCTTTTTTGATGTTTTCAGGATTAAGACCGCCGGATAAAATAATTCTTCCATATTTTTTAGCCTGCAACGCAATTTCCCAGTTAAAAGTTTTACCTGTTCCGCCATATAAGTCTTCTGAAAAAGCATCCAGCAAAAATGCGCTTGTGCTGTAAAAAGCAAAACCATCTAAATCAGATAAATCTTTCATCCTAAACGCCTTAATAACTTTTTGTTCCGTGAATTTATTGCAATATGACGGCGACTCATCGCCATGAAATTGCAAAACGTCTAATTTGCATTCTCTCGCAATTTCTTTTACTTTTTCTTCCTCCTCATTCACAAAGACACCGACACGGCTTACAAACGGCGGAATCATAGAAATAATAATTTTCGCGGCTTCAAGATCAATCTTACGCGGACTTTCAGCAAAAACAAAGCCAAGCGCGTCCGCTCCTAAATCTACCGCCAGTATCGCATCTTCAATATTTGTAATGCCGCAAATTTTTATTCGAACCATTTGTCGTTTCACTCCATTTAAAATTGAAAATTGTAAATATTAAATTTATTTTTTCTAACAGTAACAAAATAATGTATTTTACAAAAAAATTGGTAATTGTTTGTGTTCAGGTGAACAAATCTCATAATTTGCAATAAAAAGTTCTTTGCCTATTTGATTTGAATTAATGGTAACATTACGCATACCATAAGTTAAATCCCAACTTTTAATATTTGCAAAAGAAAAAAGTTCTCTAATATATTCACTATCGTCGTATGTAATTAACCACTTATGTTTTGATTGTCGAATTACACTTGCAAATCTTTCATGATCAAAACTTTTATGTAGGTTTCCATTTTTTCCATAAAGCGCTGATTTTGTTGCAGAATAATAAGGGGGATCAAGAAAAATAAAAACATTTTTTCCTGGCTCATTGACAACGTCCTCATAATCTAAGTTTGTTATTTTAGTATTAGGCAGAATAGTTGATAAACCTAAAACTCTTTCAATGCTTGATTCAGTAAATCGTTTATGAAAAGCAGCAATGGAAAAACCACCACTTTCTGTCGTGCCAGAAAAAGTAATTCTGTTAAAAATAAAAAAGGTGGCTGCTTTTTTTAAAGAATTAAAGGATTCAATATTATCTAATAAAAATTTATGTAGTTTTTTCCCATCATTAAACTCATTTTTCCATTCACGAATTTGTGCGATTAACTTTTCAGGATTATCTCGACATCCACGCCAAAAATGAAACAATGCTTCATAAGCATCATTAATCCAAAATCTTCTTTCAGGATATTTTTGTTTTAAATATATAAAAACTGAACCACCGCCAACAAATGGTTCTCTGAACTCATCAAAATCGAGAATTAATTTGGAAATTTGTTCAATTGCTTTACTTTTTCCACCAGGATATCTTAAGGGACTCTTTATCATTTTTAACTTACATCTTTTCTATTAATACTAAAAAGTTGTTTTCTTTTCCTTCTTCAAAAACATTGTTTACCAACAATTTTTGTTTTTCATTAAATTGATTATTTTTAAAAAAAGCATTTATTTCCGCCGGGCTGTTTACTGATGAAACATAACCATTTATATTCTCTGATGTTAATTTCAAAATTGGCTTATGAAAATACTTCTTACCGCCTACAAAAATATTTTCAAGATTACAATAAAGAATCATTTTCAATAAACCATCTTTAATATCTCCAACACTTGGTAACTTAGCATTCTTTGAATGCTTTCCTTCAATTAAAAATATTTTATCTTTCTTGATTTCAACTTCATCCGTAGTAAAATAATATAAACCACCAAGATAATTTTTTATAGTAATTGTTGCTTTAGTTTCAGTTGCTAAGGATTCTTTTGGCTGAAACGTTAGTTTTTCCCTTCTCTGTGCTTGTTTGGCTTTTTGTCGGGATGTTGTCATAAATTCATTTACACCAGCAATAAACTGTCCTTTAAAGTTATCAATGCCAGAATTATTATGGAACTCAACGCCATATTTATTTCCTATTCTTTCATAAGCTGTTTTTACTTCATCGATCAAAGCAGGTAAAGTTTCTTTAATTTCTTTTAAATTCCAATGTAATGCAGAACTATGATAATTTTTTATCTCAAATAACTTAGCTTTTATATAATCGTTATCAAGTTTCTGATTAGTTATTTTATTTACTCTAGTTTTATGTTTATCTGCATCAACATAATAGGCAAAAACTACATATACATCAATAAGACTCATCAAAGAAACTGTATCCCATTGAATAAAATCTCTATCACCTTTTTTGCCTTCATCTTTGATGACAGGTACAACTGTAATTCGTTTTGTAAATCCAAGTGTATTATAAACACGTTCAAATGGATAAGAACGAGTTCTTTTTGGTGAAACCCATTTAGATAAACTAAATATAGATTCTTCATCCGATATGGAGCAACTTGCAGGACAAGTATTAATATCAAATTCTTGAAATGATATTTTCTTTAATGTGTTAGTATTAAATACCTTATATCCAACACCTTTTATTTCTGCCGTAATATCCATATTACAATTATTCCTTATTGTTTTCAGATTTTCTTTTCCCTATATATTCGAGATCAACAAAACAATACTTTCCGGTTTTTCTTTCAATGACTTCAAAAATATCATTTCCATTCATAGCTGATAATTGGTCGTCAAAGCCCAATTTTTTTCTGATTATCTTTTCTAAATCACGTATAATTTCATAACCTATAGAATTCCTCTTTAATTGTTTTGCAACTTTTAAAGTAGTACCACTACCTGCAAAGGGGTCTAATATTGTATCACCAACATAAGAATAAAGTTTAATAATTCTATACGGTAGCTCGTCTGGAAAAGCTGCTACATTTTTTTCAAGATATGAACCAGGTAAAACATTTGTCATTTCCCAAAGCGTTTTATGCCAATTTTTATCTTGAAATTCTTTTGTATCTATTATAGACAATTCTCTAATTTTCTTAGATATAGAACGATAATCAAACTTACCTTTCTGAAAAATAACAATACTTTCCAATAAATTATCAGGATAATAATACATCGGGAAAGGATTTTGTAACAAAACACCACTTCTTCTACTTATGCGTAGATATCCATCTGGTTTTTTCCAAACAATTTTATCCCTATATCTAAAACCTGCATTTTGCATAATTTTAATAACATCTGCAACAATAGGGTATTTTATTCCATCTACCAACATATCATCAATGTTTAATGCAAATATTCTACCTTCTTGCAAAACACGGTAGGCTTCCTTTGAAAATTTTCGTAACACACCTAAATATTGATCATAATTTTTAAATAGTCCCTGATAATCAAATGGAGCATTAAAATAAGGTGGAGAAGTAACTATTAAATGGATGCTTTCATTTGATAGCTCTTCCATGCTCATGCAGTTACCGAATATAATCTTATGAGAAGTTTTCATATCTTAATTCATTATTCCTACTTTTACGGTCTATTTATAAACAAAAACAATAACTTTCATGCTTAAAAAATAGCTGAAATGAATAATTTTTAAAGCAACTAACATCTCGTTTAAACTTGCCCATTTAAAATTTCTGTTTCACCAATAAATAATTCCCTAATTTCCTTTAAACAACCTAGGTTCGTGTACAAACCATTCATTTTAAAATTTAAAATTCACAGAACGTTGTCTAGCCTATCAATTCTTTCATCTTCCCACCAATATCCTGACTTCTCATTAATGATTCTCCAACTAAAAATGCCCTTGCTCCAACTTTTCTTAATCTTTCAATATCTTCTTTTGTTTTTATACCGCTTTCGCTCACAATTATTTTGTCAGATGGAATCAACTTAGCCAACTCTTCTGTTGTTTTAAGATCAACCTCCAATGTATCCAAATTCCTGTTGTTTATTCCTATAATTCCGGCATTTGCGTCAAGAGCTTTTTTGAGATCATCTTTCGTATGAACTTCAACTAAAGCCTCCATCCCTAATTCATAAGTAAGATTTAGTAATTTCTTCAAAGTATCCTGCTCTAAAATAACAGCAATTAACAGAAGGGCGTCCGCGCCGTAAACTCTTGATTCACAAATTTGATACGGATCAAAAATAAAATCTTTTCTTAAAACAGGAATAGAAATTTCCGCTTTTACCTTTTTCAGGTAATCAATTTCTCCTTTAAAATATTTTCGCTCAGTCAAAACGGAAATAGCAGCCGCTCCGTTTTTTTGATAAATCCCCGCAATTTCAAGAGGATTGAAATCTTCTCTGATAATTCCCGCGGACGGAGAAGCTTTTTTTATCTCTGTAATTAAACTAATCTCTTTGTCTAGAAGAGCTTTTTTTAAATCTCTTATCGGTAAAGAATCTTTTATTTTCTCCTTCAGAAGATCAAAAGGCAGTTCTTTTTTTCGCGCTTTAAGTTCATATTTCTTATCTTTAACAATCTGATCAAGAATCAATTTTCACACCATCTCATTAATAAGATTTGTCTGTCTTCTGTTTTCTGGCTTCTGTCTTTACAATCTCATTGACAAAATCTCGCTGTAAGCAAAATATAAAGAAACTACTATCAATAACACGCCGAATCCTTTGGCTAATTTTTCTTCTTTTAAACGCAAAGCAAGTCTTGAACCAAAATATCCACCGTGAATTACTCCAAGAATTAACGTGATAACAACAAGTATATCTATATGATTAAGGTAGTAATGAATAATGCTTCCGGGAAGACTTATTAATGCTACCACTATTAAATTTGTGCCAAACGACTCTCTTACAGGCATCTTTAACCATTGAACAAAAAGCGGAATCATTAAAAATCCGCCGCCAAGACCCAAGAGGCCGCCTAAAAATCCCGAAACAAAACCTGTAATAATAAAATTTAACCGTGTTTGCAAATTCTCCTGTCCAGCGGACAACTCATTTGGATTTCTTTTAAGAAATTTTATGCCTGTGAATAGTATAACTAAGGCTGTTCCAAGGAGGAGATAATGACCAGAGATAAATTTTGTAATATAAGCTCCCGCAATGACTCCAATAATACCAGAAACTGAACACCATAAAAGAGCTTTATAATTTATCAGGCGTTCTTTGTAGTAAGTATAACCGCCGGCAATAGCAGTGGGAACATAAACAGGAAGAGTGGTTCCAACCGCAATAATGGGTGGAACGTTTAATAAAATCCGAATCAGAGGCGTGCTTACCAAACCTCCGCCAATTCCAAATATACCCGAAAATACTCCGGTTAAAAAACCAATAATAACAGATGTAATTTGATAAACCAAGATATATATTCCTTCAATTAAATTGGACTCTATTAAAAAGAGTTTAAGCGTAAACATGCCTGGCTTTAACATGAAAAGTTCAAATTTAAAAATCCAAATGTCAAATAAATGACAAAATCCAAATTATTAAAAGTTTTAGTCATTTAAACTTTGGATTTCATTTGAACTTTGAACTTTGACATTTGAACTTAAAATTTCTTGACCCCTCGAATCCTTAAATCCTTCCCAGCTTCCATTTCTTACGTCTTACGTTCTACTTGTGACTTGTGTCATGTGACCTTGTGACCTATCCCTGAGTATACTCTATTAATCTATCAAGTTTCTCAAGAGCGGCGCCGCTGTCAATTGATTCTTCTGCCTTTTTCACGCCTTCCCTAAAATCACTTGCCTTGTCTGAAGCAATAAATGCCGCGGCTGCGTTTAACAGAACAACATCTCTTTTAGGACCTTTTTCTCCTGATAAAATCGCCCTTAAAATTACCGCGTTTTCTTCCGCTGTTCCGCCTTTTAAATCTTCAAGCCTGGCTAATTCTATTCCAATGCTCGCGGGATTAAATTTATATGTTCTCACTTCGCCTTCTTTAAATTCTGAAATAATAT
>JACQXZ010000078.1 GCA_016208465.1 Actinomycetota bacterium | reverse complement strand
ACTTTCTGCCTCAGCTATTTCAGCAATAGCATCCGCCAGCAATTTTATAATATGATTATCTTTAAGCGGCGCCACAAAAGAAAATGCCTTGGCATAAAAAAAATCGCCTTCTATCAAAGAATGCTTATAATCATCTTCCAAGCCACTGCTATAATGCCGCTCTGCCCCAAAATCAAGCAATTCAATCGCCAAAGCGGTAGGAAAAACTTTCTCAAAATCATAACTGTTCAAATTAGAAATAAACAATAATACCATAGAAGCAATAAGTGAGCGCTTGTCATTCATGTTTCCAAAAATAACATCATTCGAAATTTCTTTTTTAAGCTGATGTTTAATTTTTTCTAAATCTTTTAAAATATTAATATCCAATTTTTTTCTCCAATGTGTTCTGATTAATTATTGCCACTGAAAATTTGTAACAACTGATTACATAGATTTTGTAATTACTTCATTAAACTTCTCAACCTTGGCAGGTTTTTGTTCAGCTTTCCATAAATCTAATCTCGCTTGCATATATAACCAACTTTCAGGCGTCGTCTTTGTTGCTTTACTAATCCGAACTGCCATTTCAGGACTTAGAGAAGCTTTGCAGTTTAGCAACTCAGATAAGGCTTTTCGAGTTACCCCTAAACGTTTTGCTGCTTCCGTCACGGTTAGCCCTAAAGGTTTTATAACATCCTCTCGTAAAACTTCTCCGGGATGAGTTGGTTTTCTTTTTTTAATCATTTTAATGCTCCTTAATACTCCTGTTTTAAATTTAATGATAATCAAGATAATCTACATCTATCGCATCTACACCATCAAACCTAAAAGTAACCCGCCAGTTGCCGCTAACCGAGACAGACCATGTGCCTTTTTCTTTTCCTTTAAGCTCGTGCAACTTATAGCCGGGTAAATTCATATCCTGAGGTTTTACGGATGCATCTAAACGATCTAAGATTCTGCCAAGTTTAGAAATATGTTTCGCGTTTATTCCGCTTCGAGTACCATTATAGAAAAATTTTTCTAGCCCTTTGTGCCTAAAAGATTTAATCATTTTATTCAGTAGGATGATAGCATGTAACCTATAACGTTGCAAGTTAAAATTTGACTGTTGAAGGTATCCAAAATTGTGTGGTTGATAGAAGTTTTAGATGCTTCCAAAGTATGAGTGGTAGAATTATCGGTTGAGGAACAATCACTTTCGGACTTAAAGGGAGAATTTTACATATATCAACAGGAGAAGCCTGACTTCTTTAACCTAAAGGTGTTTTATTGTTAGGTCCAGTTTTTTTCACAGCAAATGTCATGAATATCAAACCAACAAAAACCGCCCCTAGCCCCGTCAAGAATAGTATTGTTGATTGGTGACGAATCCATGGATTTTTTTCCACGTCTTCAGCCAGACTAAGAATACTAAAAAATAGCCCAAAAGATAAAAAGATTACTCCCGTTAACCACTTAAAAATAGGCCATTTTTTATGGGGGTATGGCGATTGATTTATAGGCAAAACTGCGCCGACTGAGTCAAAAATTTTTCTTGTGTCTCGCTCGGAAGTAACTGTAAAAGCCTCAATGTCCGAAGTGAAATAATGTTTTTCACCGTTGCTGTTAACCTCGAACCAAAAAACCGTTGCCTTGCCCGCGTAGAGTTCTGCCTGTGGTCCTATCCATCTGATTTCACCGGTTTTTGGTGTAAACCGCATTTCTAGTTCCTGACCGTTGCGTTTTAGGCCTGAAAAGACAACTTCATCTTGATTAACAAAGAAAACACCAACTGCCTCAGTTGATTTCCAATATTTCCAAAATTTTTGTTGAGACAGATAGAAAACAGGAAAATTTGCTATCGATTCATAATGCTTTCGCGTCTTTATTTTCTCAAGAACCTTTTGACGCTTTTTGTGAACCCAATAGCCCCACATAAGACCAATCGGCAACATCAATGATATTAACAGAAGAATTATTATTACAAATGTCATTACTCTACTCTCCAGCCATTTTTGATAATTGGCCTAACAATGTTTATATTGATCCGCACAATAATCCAAATGTTGTTATGAATTCTGTATAAGACGACTGTTGAAAATATCGCTTTGTTATTATATAATCTATGTAATTATCAGGTTATTTCCTTAGGTACTTTCTCATCATAGCATTTTTTAAAGATCGTTATTTTACTTATATCAAATCGTATTATAACCCGTCAATCTTAGCGAACATAGAAAGAAGCATCCAAAACTATCTAGTTGATTAATGCGCTTTTGGTTTAAATCAAAAGTTTCAAAAAGCAATCATTGCGGGCCAAAAACGAAGCAATCTCAAGCCTGGCTTATTTAACTCAAAGATAGTGAACTTGTTAGGCGTTGTTTGTTTTTATACTATGCTGCACTCAATGGTTTGATACGTTCAATCTTCTTCTTATTTGCCCGAGCTGCCTCCCAAATATCTACAGCACATTGAGCATTTAGCCAAAACTCTGGTGTGTTGCCAAACAAACGGGCGAGTCGAAGCGCCATTTCGGGAGTGACTGCCCGACGCTCCCGGACTAACTCATTTGCTGTTTGGCGCGATACACCGAGCGCCTTGGCAAAACTCGACACAGTGAGGCCATAATCCGGTAAAAAATCCTCACGCAGCATCTCTCCGGGATGCGTTGGTTGAATTTTTCTCTCTCCTGTATTCTTAATACTCATCTCACACCTCTTTTTAGTGATAATCCGTAATTTCTACGTCGTAGGCATCGCCGTCTATGAATCGGAAACATATGCGCCATTGATCGTTAATGGAAATCGAATATTGTCCTTTCCGTTCTCGTTCAAGTTTGTGGAGTCGATTACTTGGAGGAACCTGCAAGTCATCCAGGCATGTCGCTAAATCAATGTATTCCAATTTGCGCATTGCCCGCTTACCGATATCTGGTGGAAACCGTCTTGATTTTCCTTTTTGGTAAAATTCTTGCGTATGCTTATCGGCAAACGTCTTGATCATGTATTAATAGTAAATCGTCACGTGACACTTGTCAACACAATTTTTTTTGAGATTGCCACATCCCAACAAGTTGGGATTCGCAATGACAAGTTGTTTTTCATGTTTTTAGATACTCAGCAGAAAGATAAATCCCTCTTAGCCCCCTTTGTCAAAGGGGGAGGAAGAAACACAAACAAAATAGGACAGGCACATCGCCTGTCCTATTTATCAAGGAAATAAATAATCCTACCATAATTCTCCTGATTGATGACAATCAATACATAAACCATCGGGAACATCTCTTAACATTGCATAATTAACGCTTCCATGAGGATTATGACAACTACTGGTGCAAGTTAATTCGCTTTCTTTGTTTTCGTCTGTAATCAACTTTCCAACAGGATGATTAAATCTTGGATCACCTTGTTTATGACAATCTTTACAAAGTAAAATCGGATCTTTTGTTAATTCCGATTTGGAATTATTCTTATGGGGAGTATGACAATTTAAACATAACCCTTCACCAGCATTACCTCTTGAACTATTATGAGCGCTTTTCTCAAACAACTCTTTCATCTCCCCATGACAACTTAAACATTCATCATTGTTTTCATTTTCTTTCTCTAAAGTCTTGGGCGCCACTTTCTCTGATATGTTTATAGTAGTAGCTGTATTTGTTTCTTTTCTCGACAACTCCTCCGGAATAGTAGCCGCAAACAAAACACTCCCATATATACTTAACAAAAGCATTAATACCAAGAGTATTGTTAAACCAAGTGTTCTGTGAACAGCTTTTTTAGGCACTTCTTTTTTAATTTCTAAATCCGGACTTTTGGCTTCCATTTTGAGTCATCCCCAAAAAAAATGGTCCTGTTATTTGAACCGCGCCAAATAACAAGACCATTTTTGGAAAGCCATATTTTTGTTGATTTTTTCTTTTCTTTGGCAGCCCAGCCGTCTTAGCCGTTAAGCTTTAGACCTGTGGTTTTGCAACCCCTTAACCCAGATGTTGCAGTAGATTTTGATGAGAAGCGTAGGAATTTTGCTTTTAGGCAAGGAAGACGAGACTTTTTAGCGCAAGCGTACTTGATTGTACGTTGAGCATAAAAAGTCTTGGCTGACACAGCATAAAAGCAAAATAACAAGCTTATCGCGAAATCTGCTGCAATGTCTGGGTTTAAAGGTTGGGTTCAAATAACCCGCCCCATCCTTTCGGATGGTTTGCCTTTATTTCAAAGAATTTCCAGAATTTTACTGAGACTATCTGTTTTATCGGACAACAAAAGGGATTTCTCAATTAAATTTAAAGAAGAATTAGAAGAAAAAAGGAGTTTAGGGAATAAAATAATTCAAACTGATATAAAAATGTCATCCTGAGAAGTGTAACAACGAAGGATCTTTTTAAGCAGATTCTTCGCTTCGCTCAGAATGACAAGTGAATGGCTCAGAATGACAAGTGAAGAGCTTAGAAATGACAGAAAGGGATCGAATGACAACGTGGCTGTCAATTTAAGTTTTGGAACTCTGCCCCGATGTTCTTCGGGGGAATTTGTTTGTTATTTGGTGCTTGTTATTTGGAATTTACATTATTACTTAAAATACGGCTCCATGCTTAAATATCTTTCACCGTTATCAGGCAAAATAGTCACTACAATTTTTCCTTTACCTAATTTTTTTGCCACTTGAGCCGCAGCAAATACTGCCGCGCCTGAGGATATTCCAACCAGAAGCCCTTCTTCCTTCGTTAGTTACTTGGTGGCTTCATACGCATCTTCATCAGTAACTGTAATAACCTCATCAATTACATTTCTATTTAAAACCCTTGGAATAAAACCTGCGCCAATACCCTGAATTCTATGGGGTCCCGGCTTCCCGCCTAAAAGAACAGGAGAAGAAGCCGGTTCTACCGCAACAATTTTAACATTAGGATTAACTTCTTTTAAAACTTCGCCTACACCGGTAATTGTTCCACCTGTTCCAACGCCAGCAACAAATGCATCAATTTTACCTCTTGTCGCGGCAATAATTTCTTTTGCTGTAGTCTGGCGATGAATTTCAGGATTAGCCGGATTATCAAATTGCTGGGGCATAAAATAATCTGGATTTTTCTTGATTAATTCTTCCGCTTTTTTAATTGAACCCAGCATTCCGTCAATTCCGGGAGTTAAAATCAACTCAACACCATATAAAGTAAGTAAACTTATGCGTTCCGGACTCATTGTTTCAGGCATTGTTAAAATCAGTCTATATCCTTTTACTGCCGCAACCAGAGCCAGACCTATTCCTGTATTGCCGCTGGTTGGCTCAACAATCACTCCGCCCGGCTTTAACCTGCCGTCCTTTTCTGCCGCTTCAACCATACTAAAAGCTATTCTGTCTTTTACGCTTCCACCGGGATTAAAAGATTCAAGCTTGCCAAATACCGTCGCGGAATCCGAATCGGTTATCTTATTTAATTTTACCAGGGGGGTTTCACCGATTAACTCAACTGCATTATGAACTACTCCTGAACCGCCGCAGCCTCCTGAAACAATATACAAAAACTCCAGCTTATCTTTATCTTGTAAAATTTTGGTCTTATGTTCACTTCTATCAAGAATCTCTGAATTCAACTTAACCAGCACCTTATCTGAACTCACCTCGCATTCTTTCAAGAAATTCTCAACTGTTTTTTCTTTCTTTAAATATTGCTCATCGCCATTAACAATTAATCTAATCACCATTTTGATTCTCCTTATCTAAAATTCTTATCTCTTTTTCTGTTACATTTCCCTCATCAATATGAAAAGCCCTTACTTTGGGACTATTAAATTCACGAAGTGAAACAATTACATATAAGGAATCAGGATAAAGAGCTGACTTTATATCAGTTGCTGATGGATAAGCTTCTGAGGCAGTGTGAGAATGATAAATCGCCAGCATTTCAAAATTATTATTTCTTATATCCTTCACCACCTGAAACAGCTCTTTGGGATCCATAAAATATGTCAAGGGACTCTGGTCTGCGTTTACCATTTTATATACTTTTGAAACTATACTATCATTACCTGCCAAAATTCCACAGGCTTCATCAGGAAAACCTTCTTTTGTATGAGCAATGACTTCCTCATAACATTCTTTATTTATATAGAGCAATTCTTTCATTTCTTTTACAATCCTCTTGGCTGTGATAAATAAGAAAGATCAATCAGCCCATTTATATCTGGTTTAGATTTTAAATAACCTGTTCTATAAAATTCATCCGCGAATTCATAAACAGCCGCTTTGTTTAAGTTATAATCAGCCTTTGAACGCATCAGCGCCCCTTTCATTACTTTATCCGGCAAGCTCTTGCCTGTTAATTTTTTAAGCTCTGCATTCATTAATTTCAAACTTTCTTTTGGATTCCCTTTTATATAGTTTACTGATTTAATATGAGCCGCCAGCCATTTTTTAACTAAATCCGGGCGCTTATTCAAAAAGCTTTCTCTCACAACCACAACAGTTGTTGGATAATTCCCGCCTTTCCACATTTCATCCCAATCAACAATAATTTTTGCCTTCAATTTATCAATTAATTGAGAACCCCATGGTTCTGGAACTAATGCCGCATCAACCTGCTTTTGAGTAAATAAAATAGGTAAATCAGAAGATGACGCCTGAAGAACTTTAACTGAACCACCTTTAGCTTCATCTTCAAGATTGAACTTTTTTAAAAGAATTCTTAAAGAAATATCCTGTGTATTTCCAAGCTGAGGAACCGCAACAATTTTGTTTTTTAAATCATAAACATTTTTTATGTTACTGTCTTTTCTTGCGACAAGAACCGCTCCAGCATTGTTTGCGCCGGCAATTATCTTTATCTTTGCTCCTTTTACATAAGCTTTCTTGAGTCCAACAATCACAGGAGAATGCGTAACGTTCGGGAAAAAACCCAAGCGAATAACATTCTCATCTGTTTTTTTTCCGCAGCCAAATATAAAGATGTTTATAATTATAAGTAAAACTACAAATTTATTCTTCACCAAACAATCCTAAATGTAGAAATTCCAAATAACAATATCCAAACTACAAATAAATTCCAAACTACAATGTTCAAATAATTCAAATTACGAGAATTTTCCCTAACTTCCCATCTTCCTAACTTCACGTCTCACATCTCACGCCTTACATCTCACATCTGGTTACCGACTTTCCAATCCCCATTTTCTTCTAATATTTCTTTCCATCTTTTTAAAGAAAAGTCCATCAGTTAAAAGACCAATCATTGCAATAATTATCATCACAGAAATAACCTGTCTCATATCTCCCATATTTCTTCCCATCATCAATACCTGCCCTAAACCGGTATTGCTTGCCAGAAGTTCACCAGCCACCAATCCTCTCCATGCAAACGCCCACGCAAGTCTCATTCCTGAAACAATCGAGGGAATAGAGGCAGGTAAAACTACATCTTTGAATATTTGCATATCGTTGGCGCCCATTGTTTTTGCCGCCCTTAAAAGAATAGGAGGAACACCCTTTACTCCCGCATCAGTACTTATAATCATAATCAAGCCGGCAGAAAGAAAAACAATAAAAATAATTGCTTTGTCATTTAATCCAAACCAGAGAAGCGCCAGTGGAAGCCACGCAATGCTGGGAATAGCCTGTAAACCAACAATAAATGATCCGATTGTTTCATCAAATATTTTATACTTGCCCAGAAGAAGACCAATCATTACGCCAAGCATCAATGCTATAAGATAACCAATTAGTATTCGACGCAAACTGGCAATAATCGCAATTAAAAAAGTTTTATCGTTAAAACCATCAATTAAAGCAAGTGTGACTGAAAAAGGTGATGGAAATAGAAAACCGGGCCAGAAATGAAATCTATATATTGCTTCCCAAATTGCGATCAACAGGACAAAGAATACCATCCTTCGAAAGTACGTAGTCGAGATCAATTTCCTGCTTCACCACCTTCTCTATTTCCTCTCGCAAGCAATCCATAATTTTGTCCTGTAAGTAAATTAAGTTTGGATCTCCCTCTTTACGGGGACGCGATGCGTCAATTTTATAAACACTTTTTATGTGCCCGGGACGGGCAGAAATAAGATATACTTTATCCCCCAAGCAAACCGCTTCTCTTAAATTATGAGTAACAAAAAAGATTGTTTTGTGGGTTTTTGACCAGATTTCCTGAAGTTCTACTTCAAGCAGGTTTCTTGTCTGAGCGTCAAGCGATCCAAAAGGTTCATCCATCAACAGCATTTGAGGATCCATTACAAGCGCTCTCGCAATTGAAGCTCTTTGCTTCATCCCGCCAGAAAGTTCATGTGGATAAGCATTAACAAAACGGCCAAGATGGACCATTTTAATATAATCCAGAACTCTGCTTCTTCTTTCTTCTTTAGAAATATGTTTCATTTTTAAACCAAATTCAACATTTTCAAGAACAGTCAGCCATGGAAAAAGCGCCGCTTCCTGAAAAATAACCACTCTATCTGCGCCCGGCTTTTTAACTGGCTCACCATTAACAGTTACCTGCCCGCTATCAGGAAAATCAAGACCAGCAATTATGTTCAACAAAGTAGACTTTCCGCATCCGGAAGGCCCGAGCAAACAAACAAATTCCCCTTCTTCGATGGTGAAATTTATATTATCAAGAATCTGAATTTCTCCAACATCAGGACGTTTAAATTTTTTTGACACATTTTCAATTACAACTTTCATTTTTTAATTTTCCTCGCCCACCTTAAAAGTGGAATTTGAATGAGATTTTTTCACGTCTTACGCCTTACGTCTCACGTTTTACGTTTATTAAATCTGATAATTCAATCCTTCTCTTTCAGCAAGACCTTCAATTAAAACCTGAGCTACTTCGGGACGTGAAAATTCAGGCGGCGGCATTTTGCCTGCCCGAAGCAATTCTCTTACCTTTGTCCCGGAAAGAGATATATGTCTTTCTGAGCTATGAGGACAGGTTTTATACGATGCCATTCCTTCACAGTCTTTGCAATAAAAAGTATAATCAAAAAACATCGGTGTAATTTCAAGTTCATTTTCTTCAAATTCATCAAAAATGTAATGAGCGTCAAATGAACCGTAATAATTGCCAACTCCTGCATGATCGCGGCCAACAATAAAATGAGTACAGCCGTAATTTTTTCTTATAATGGCATGAAAGATTGCTTCCCGCGGTCCAGCGTAACGCATTGCTGCCGGTAAAACAGAAAGGAAAACTCTGTCTTTGGGATAATATTTCTCAAGAAGAATTTCATAACATTTCATTCTTATATCAGCAGGAATATCATCACTTTTTGTCTCGCCGATCAGAGGGTGAAGAAGCAAACCATCAACTACTTCCAAGGCACATTTTTGGATATATTCATGCGCCCGATGAACCGGATTTCTGGTCTGAAAACCAACAACTCTTTTCCATCCACGTTCAACGAAAATCTTTCTTGTTTCAGACGGATCCAGTCTATACTGGAGAAAGTCAGAATATGACTGCCGCTTAAGCAAGCTTATTTCTCCGCCTAACAAAATATCCCCGCCATCATATAAATATTTAACGCCCGGATGTTTATCTTCTGTTGTTCCATAAACCAGCGAGGCTTCTCTTTCTTTATCAAAAGAATATTTTTCTTTTAGATGAAGAATCGCAAAAAGAGAATTATCTTCATCTAAAAGAGCTATATCTTCTCCTTCATTAAACTGAACAGCTTCTTTTTGAGTCACGGCTAAAGTTACAGGAATAGTCCAAGGCAAACCATTAGCTAATCTTTTATTATGAATAATATTTTCATAATCTTCTTCTCCGACAAATCCCTCAAGAGGACTGAATGCCCCAACCGCTATCATCTCTACGTCAGAGATTTCTCTTGAATTTAACTTTATACTTTTCAATGATTTGCTTTTCTCTTCGTAAGCCTTCTTCTCTTTTGCTGTTAATTCCCGATTGATTAGCTTTCCACCATGAGGTGAAATAATTTTGCTCATTAATCCACTTCTCCTTCAAATAATTCTTTATAAACAACATCTAAAGTTCTGTCTTTTTTCTCTGCTCTCTTCCACAAATAGTCGGAATGCCAGCGAATTCTTTCATAAAATGACGAATTTGCTTTAACCTGAAGAATTGGAATATGGCCGCCCATTGACCCTGAACGGCCGGGAGCTTGTCCTGAATGATACTGTTCAATCAGTAACCACTCACGTCCAATAACAAAATAAGCCATTGGACCAACATCATAAAAACGCGCTTCTATGTTAAATCTTTTATTCTTCTTCTCGTTCGAACGGTCTTTAATCGCTTTTAAGTTGTGAACAGAGCTTTTAATCTGAAGATAAAGCTGACTGTTTCTGAACTTAGGATCTTCACCATAACCTTCATCGTTTTCCTCGGCAATAGCTCTTTCTCTCGCGCTTAAAGAAAATGGATCGAGCAATAAAACTTTATATTGAACATTGGCATCTTTTAAACACTGTCCTTCAATAGTATGATAAAAACGTTCACCGCCAAAAAATTCATTTAAAGCAATTCCGCCTAAAACAATTTCGCTTATTTCCTCTCCTCTTTTTTTGGTTAATATTTCAGCAATAACTTTTTCAAATGATGCAGTTGAACCACCGGAAGCGCTCCTGACAGGATAAATATTCACTATGCCTGACTTCTCTGCGCCGTTAATTATCTGCAATCCTTCTTCAACCAACATAGACATATCATCTTTAACCGCAAATAAATTATCTGTAAGTCCTTCCAGCCGCTCGCTTACTGGATCAAAATGATCTTTGAATTCTTTAGTTATCTCCTCAGATGCCTGCATCAACAAAAGTCTTTCAAAAACAACCGGCACAATACCGGCAATAATAACCGCGATACCTATATCTCTGATAACTACGTGAGTTGCTGTTTCCGGATCAAGGAAAAGACTGGAATAAAAAACAATCACAATACCAAAAAGGGCGCTGCTTAAACTTATCAAAACAGTCATTGCTCTTTTGGACATATAAAAACCTCCTAACAAAAATGAAATTCCAAATAACAAAGCTCAATTTAAGTCACAGGTCACAAGTCACAAGTCACAAGTAAAAACCTAATAGTTAATCCTCTGAATTTTCTATTCTCTTCCACTTGTGACTTACAACTTATGACTTGTGACTTTTATCTCTAAATCTCCAAAGTCTTTATCTCAAATTCTTCTTTATTTCCGTCAATATCAGTGCAAGTCCATTTGATTTTGTCTTCATACACTTTTGGAACAAGTGTTGCTTTGTATAATGCCAGTTGATAAGGAAGCTTTGTGGCAATAGCGCTGCATGGACATAGTTTTACACAAACCATACAATCCCAGCAGTCTTCTTCTTTGCATATATATGCTTTTTGGTTTTCAGGATCAATAGCCATTAAATCACCGGGACAATTCTTAACACATAACGGCGTTTCTTTATTTTTACAGCCATTGCATTTTTTAAGATCAACAATTACGCTCATTTCAATCCACCATCCTTTAGCGAGGCAAATATCTGTCGCCGGGAATGATTTGAGTATAAGGACGTTCCATCATTTCAATCTCCCCGGTTTCAGTATTTTTCTTTGAATTAACAAACTTTAACCAGTTAAAATCATCTCTTTCTGTATAATCAAGGCGGGTCTGATAACCCGGCCATCTTGTTTCTTTACGATAAAGCAAATGATTAACCAAAACTTCTGCCACATCAATCCTGTCTATCACTTCGTGGGCAAGCATAAGATCATGAAGGTTCTCTGCGATAAGATACTGCGCCTGAGTTTTCATTCGTTTCAGATGTTTAAGCGCGACTTCAAGCCGCTCATCATTCATCTCATAAAAAACAGTTACTCCTCCCGCGTATTCATCCATAACCTTCTGTAATCTCTCTTCCATCTCAGAAGGAGTCACTCCTTCTTTAACCTCTTTATATCTATGAAGAGGAGCAAAAATTCTTTCTTTTTCGGATTCCTCATTTTCTGCATTAAGACGTTCAACACCAGCGACATAATCAACCGCGCTTCTTGCCGCGATTACCCCTTCAGCCCAGCAGCCGCTTACAAATTTATAAGGGTTGCCTCCTGCGACATCTCCTGCCGCGTATAACCCTTCAAGAGTGGTGCTTCTGTCAGGATCGATCCAATAACCTGCCTGACAATGACCTCCCATTATATAAGGTTCTGTTCCACATATCTCAACTGGTTCTTTGCTTGGATCAATTCCATTTGCCGCCCAATAAAGAACAATGCCCGGATACATATCAAGGAAAGAAGCTTTTAAATCTTTGACCTGTTCGGGAGTCAGATGACGAGTATCCATATAACAAGGACCGCGTCCTTCTTTTACTTCTTTAGTTGGAGCATAAACACGAATTGGAGTCGGAGCGCCTTCTCCTCCGAGATGTTTATATTTAGTTTTCATAAACTGTTCACCTTTTGCATTAACCTGAGGGGCGCCAAAACCCAAAGCTAAAGTTCCGGTTGGAGAAATAACATCTTTTGTTCTAAGAGCGATGAAACGCATTTCAAAACTTGTCATCTCAGCGCCAGCACGAATACCCATCGCGTAACCAGCGCCGGTATTAAACGGAGGATACCACATTTTATGGTGAGCGCTTCCGGGATTATTAGGCTTATATATTCCCGCCGCGCCGCCAGTTGCCACAATTACAGCTTTTGCTCTGGCAATGTAATATTTTCCATCCCGAACCCCAAAACCAGTTGCGCCAACAATCCGATTATTGTTTATTAAAAAATTGGTTACTATCACTCTGTTATATACTTCTGCTCCTGCCTTTTTGGCCGCTTCAGCGATAATTGGTTTTAAGGATTCCCCATTAATTTTAATATTCCATCTGCCGCGTGGAGCATATTGGCCATTTTTATCTTTCATAATTGGAAGGCCCCATTTTTCAACTTTCTGGACCACGTTGTTTAATTCTTTTGCTGAAGCTAAAACCACGTCTTCCCTGATTAGTCCCAGCGCGTCAGCCCTGACATGTTTTACAAAACTTTCAGGAGTTTCTCCGGGATTAAGATACGCATTGATTGCATTCATCCCCGCGGCAAGACATCCGCTTCTGTCTATATGAGCTTTTTCTAATATTGTCACTTTTAAATCAGGATTTTTTTCTTTTGCCTCAACCGCCGCCAGACAGCCCGCTGTTCCTCCTCCTATAATTAATATATCTGTTTCAATTATTTCCGTTTTAATTTCTTTTGTAGCCATAAATCCTCCTCCAACTAAACCTTTTCAATCAAAACTTTATAATAGTCTCCTTCTTTATCAAGCTTTAAAATTTTATGTCCTTCTTCCCGAACGCTTCGGGGAACATTCTTAATTGGTTCTCCTTCATCAAGAAGGACTTCTAACTGATCACCGCTTTCGAGCTCTTCCAGTTTTAATTTTGTTTTTACAAAGTTAATCGGGCAAGGAGTTCCTTTTAAATCAAGATGATGTTTAACTTGAGACATCTGCTACTTCCTCCTTGAATTTCTCCAACCCAATTCTGTTAATCAAAGCGCCAAGCCGTTCCTTCTTATCAGCTAAAGCGGTGTATGCTTTAAGTATATTTTCTACCAACTCAAGACCTTCTTCGTTTGAAACAAATTCTTTAAATAAAACACCAAGTTGAGGATGTTTGCCCCATTTTCCGCCAACAAAAACATTCCAGCCTGTTCGCCCTCTCCTGATTGAACCAGTCGGACAGGATTTGATGCACTCTGCATCGTGAAGACATATTGATAAATCAATCACTGGTTTTCCTTCTACCATTTTGATGGCGCCGCTTGGACAAACCTCTTCACACAAACCACAACTAATACATTCACAACCATCAGATTCATCAAAAAGCGGCTCAACAACACCCATAAAACCCAGATCATTTTCCTGAGGTTTAGCGCAGGAGTTAGGACATCCTGTTATTCCCATTTTAAATTTGTGAGGTATTCCTCCCCGGCCAAAATATCTATCATCTAATTTTTTCCCAAAATTCTTTGTTTCCATCATACCTTGCGGACAAACAGCTAATCCGGGGCAACCTGTTACCACCCTTACGCGAGCGCCGCAGGCTCCGAGATTAAGACCTACGCCTGCAAGTTCCTCTTTTACGGATTCAAAGTCTTTAAAATTTATGTAAGGAATTTCAACACCTTGTCTGACAGTCAAATGAAGAATGCCCTGACCATATTTTTCCGCTATTTCAGCTACTTTTGCCAATTGATTGCTTTTTATATCACCAACCGGAACTCTTAAGCGAATAGCAAAAAGATCCGGCTGGATTTGTTTAATAAAACCTCCGGATTTAAGAGCAGTTAAATCAAATGACGGTACCTCAGACATATCAATTCCTACCTTTCCAATCGGAATACTCAAATTAAAGATTATCACATTAAATTCTGCCAGTCAATATCCTAAAAATCCCCCGCTCGCTCTGTTCGCTGCCCCCTTTATTAAAGGGGGCTTATGGGGGATTTCGGCTATCCCCATGCGACAGCAGGAACAATGGAAACTTCTGCTCCATCTTCATCTTTTGTAGAAAAAAAAAAAAAAAAACGCACATCTTCTTCGTTGACATAAACATTAACAAATCTTCTTAATGCGCCATTTTCATCGCAAAGACGTTCTTTGATGCCGGGATACTGAGATTCAAGATTTTCTATAACTTCCGCAATTGTTCCCCCGTCTGCTTCTACCTGAGTTTTGCTGTCAGTTAGTTTCTGAAGAGGTGTTGGAATCCTAACAATTATACTCATCAATTTTGCCTCCTTTTAAATAATTATTGCACTCAAATTTCATAGCCTTCCGGTAGGACAGCCGTCTCGGCTGTCACAAAAAACCATCAACTACCTCAAAACTTTCTCTTTGAACGAAGCAATTGTTGGTGAAATCACAATTGGTGAAATCACTGATTTCTCAACTGCCTCCAGTGTTTTTAAGCCTGCGCCTGTAATATAGGCTACTGTTACTTCATCTTTTTTAATTTTTCCGCTCTCGGCCAGTTTTTTAAGTGTTCCAACAGTAACTCCGCCTGCTGTTTCAGCAAAAATTCCTTCGGTTCGGGCGAGCAGTTTAATTCCTTCAACTATTTCTTCTTCTGTAACCGTCTCAACTACTCCTCCTGATTCGTTAACAGCCTTTAAAGCATAATATCCATCCGCCGGATTACCAATTGCTAAAGATTTGGCGATTGTATTCGGCTTAACAGGCTTAATATCATAAACATTGTTTTTAAAAGCAGTCGCAACAGGAGAACACTTCTCGGCTTGTGCTCCGCTAATTCTGGTTAAAGGTTTATCAATTAATCCAACTTTGTGAAATTCCTTTAATCCTTTATATATTTTTGTCAGCAGAGAACCTGAAGCAATCGGAACAACAACATGATCAGGCGCTTTCCAGCCCAACTGTTCCGCTGTTTCAAAGCCAAGAGTTTTTGACCCTTCCGCGTAATAAGGACGAACATTTATATTCACAAAAGCCCAGTTGAACTCATTGGCTATTTCACTGCAAAGACGATTCACGTCATCATAACTTCCCTCAACACCAACCAAGGTTGGCTGGTAAATGGCTGAACTAATTATTTTGCCTTGCTCTAAATTAGCTGGTATAAAAACATAAGCTTTAAAATTTGCCTTAGCCGCGTGAGCAGAAACAGAATTGGCCAGATTACCGGTTGAAGCGCAAGCTACTGCCTCATATCCAAATTCTCTTGCTTTTGACAAAGCAACTGATGTTACTCTGTCTTTAAATGAGTAAGTAGGATTTACTGTATCATTTTTTAAATAAAGCTCTTTTAACCCAAGTTCTCTGGCAAGATTATCCGCTTTCTGAAGAGGCGAAAAACCTGCCGAAAGATCAATTACATCTTCCTCTTCAACAGGAAGCAAGTCTTTATATCTCCAGATTGAACAAGGACCTTTTTCAATTCTTTCCCGTGAAATAACTGAGGCAATTTTATCATAATCATAATTTACCTCAAGCGGCCCAAAACAAAATTCACAAACATGAATAGGGTTTGCAGGATATTCCCGACCGCATTCCCTGCAAATTAATCCTTTTACATATGCCATATCCAAACACCTCTTTTTAACCTAATTCTCTGACTAAAATAAAAAAACCTTTCATCCCGCATTAGGACGAAAGGTAACTTTCGTGGTACCACCCAATTTCATTGATGCCTCACAGCGCCAATCTCTTTGAGTACTTAAGCCATTTTGCTTGGCTTCTAATACTCTGGCTTTTGATAACGGAAGCCTGCCGTCCAACTCTACTTAACCTCTAGCCTAGGTATTGCATTAGGCTTAAGACTGTTCTTCTGGAAGCTCAGGGAGCATGTTCAGTCTTTCTTCATAGCATCAGTTTTCACCAATTCCTGACTCTCTTATTGCTATTACTGGAAGACCTACTCCTTCCCTTCAACGCCTTTCTCTATTAAATTATAAATGGATATTAACATAAGACTTTAATCTCTGTCAAATAAAACCTTCTTCAATTTGAAATCTTCTCTTTCATTAATTGACTATACACCTGCTCAACTTGCTCAAACATTTGTTCTAAATGAAAACGTTCCTCGACAACCTTTTGGCCAGCCTTGCCCATTTTGTCCCTTTTAGTTTCATCCCTAAGCAGACTCAAAATTGCCTCTGCTAGTAGATTAGGATTCTCTGGTTCGACCAATATCCCCGTCTTGCCATCTAAAACCACCTCAGGAACACCATCGACGTTTGTTGCAACAACTGGTTTTTCCATAATCATGGCTTCTAACACTGTATAGGGTAATCCTTCACACCGCGAAGAAAGAACAAATAAATCGCTCACACTCAACAGTTCGAATATGTCGCTTCTTGACCCTGTTAACATTACCCTACTCTGAGACAAATTTAGCTTAGCTACCAAATCTTTCATCTCGTTAAATAAAGGCCCATCACCAACCAATATGAATTTGACCTCATCATCTTTTTTTAAAACCAACGGTATGGCTTTAATTAAAAATTCTTGTCCCTTTTGATAATGAAATCTAGCCACATGCAAAATCGTCTTTGAACCTTCAACTATGTTGAATTCGTGCCTTAAGCTATCCAGAGCGTTTTCAAACCTGCTTTGCGAAAATGCTTTTACGCCATTATAAACCACTGCGGCCTTTGCTGGATCTATCGTACCTAGCCTTTTGCAGTTTTCAAAATTTGATTGACACACACATATAAAAAAGGAAGTCCAGTCGACAAGCAACTTCTCGCCTAAAGTGTAAAGCGCCTTTTTGATTTTATTAGGATAGTGTAGGTAATGCGCTCCGTGGATAGAGTATACAAGTGGAATCTGGCTAGCATAGCGATTTGCAATTCTTCCATAGAGCGCAGGGAGGATTCCATGACAATGAATAAGCTCAGCCGAACTTTCTTTTAGATATCTCCGGAGCGCCAATATAGAAGACACGCTAAATTTCGTAGGTAAAGGAATTACGGTTACCTTGCACCCGATTCCCCTCAATTCTTCAACAAGTTGACCGGTGCCTGGCGATATGACTTCTACATCTACCCCTTTTTGCCGAAAATGGCTAGCGATGTCGAAGAGATTCTTCTCTCCTCCACCTAAACCACATCCAGCCGCCATTAACAAAATGGACTTCACTGAACTAATCATTTCCCTTCGATACAAAAATTCTTTTAAAAATCTTAGTTATACTCCATGCCCTTGTCTACTGGCTCTCCAGAATAGTTCAATATCTTCTCCGTGCATCATTTCACCCAAGCCGTTGCCGATATCAATAAATAAATTTGTCTCCTTTTTCTCTCATTGTAGAAAGATTTCGCCTCTTTGATTTCCTCTGCTTAAGATATGGTATATGGTATTTTCATAGTTAATCCTTAACTGACACACCGTAAAGATAGTCAGCAAGATTAACTAATGTCAAATGTAAAGATACGACCCCGTGACAGCCCCGTGACAATTAACCTTTATCTTTTTTAATTAAAGTAGGGTTTAAAAATCGTATCAGCGCAGGTACAATAATGCCACCCATGAAACCGCTTAGAAATATTGTCCCAATAATTAAGACTCTCAACTTTATGCTCCCAATAAACCCCAGTGGTATAGCTGCAAGTACCATCAGAACACCCGTAAGCTGAAGAATTGCAGCTTTTAGTTCAAGCTCATAATTGCCCAAAGGATTACCGCAGAACCATGCTATCCATTTTGGCGCTTTAATAATTGGTTGTTCGAGTTCTTGAAGCCGTTGCCGCGTGTACATCCAAAGCCAAAATCCAGCACCAGAAAAAATTGCCGCAATAATCCATTTGACGTCTGGAACAGCAACCATCTAGTTCACCTCACACAAAACGCTTGCTTCAACCATGTTTTCCTCATAAAGCCGGGATGCCATATTGGTTACGAAATAAGATGCGAAAGTTCTTCCGAATTGCCATCCACCTGAGCGCACCGCATCCCAAACCAGCGGTCTCATAATCTCAGTTCTCAAAGCTGGTGCAAATTCACCAAATGCGGTAAAAGCTTTTGAAGAGAACGCTCCAGCAATGTATCTTCCCGCAACTAATCCAGTAGCTATATTTACACCATACCCAACCAAAGTGCTTTCACGATTATTTACCGTATTTCCGATTCCATACTGTGCCACATTTGCAATTGCACTCAGTATCATAGCACCACCAACTGTTGTGCCATAAGTAGGAGCCAATACCCCCGCCGCAAAACCAGTTCCAGCAGCTACTGCAAGATCCTTAATGTTTACCTCTTCGCCAGAGAGAGCGGTTGCAGCTAAATAACCACCTGCACTTGCGATGGCACCAACTGCACCAGTAATAATAGGCAAAGGAACTGGAACTTCTCCCTCAGAATCAATTAAATTAACTGGATTATTTTGACAATAGGAATACGGATTTAAACTTTGAGGACTCATTTGATTACCAAGGTGTGTATCTTTGGTTAAGAATCTATAAATGTCTGGCTTGTAATACCTAGTTTGTAAGTAATACAGCTCAGTACTCTCATCATACCTATATCCTGCATACCGGTAGGGATTGGCAACAGTCTCACTTGTAGAAAGAACCTTACCCCACGGATCATACTCATAAGTATTAACTACTTGACCTGCACTGTTGGTTAGGCTTACAACATCACCGTGAGCATTGTATTGGTAATAGTAAGTCTGGCCTCCTCCGGTCATTGAGACAAGCTGGTTTCTATTATCGTAAGTATAAGTAGCAACTGTGCTTCCTGTTGAGTTAGTCTCTGCTACTACATTCCAGTCATCATAGTGGAAATAGGTGATTGAGCCACCTTCTGTTGCTGAGATCCTTCTTCCCATATAGTCGTAGGTGTAGGAGGCAATAGTATTTGCGCCCTGTTTTACTTCTTTGAGTCTATTTTCTCCATCATAGATGTAGGTGTAGGTCCCATCTGAAGTCATATTGCCATTGGCATCATAGGTAAAACCAGAGTTTGTAATCTGGTTGGCAGCATTGTAAGTAAATGTCTTGGCAGGAACACCATTTTCAGCTACTTGGAGAAGGTTTCCAGTATCATCATATTGATAAGTTGTGTTGATTCCACCTTGATTCCAGGAAAGGAGTCTGTTTAAGGAATCGTAACCATAGTTAGTCGTATTCTCGGTTAGGATATTCCCATTCCCATCATGAGTGTAATCAAAGGTTTGTATTCCTGAAATAGTTGTGTTTTTAACCTGAGTTATTCTATTAGCATCGTTGTAGGTGTAGTGTCGGTTGGAACTATCTGGAGTATTCACATCGGTTCTGTTTTTAGCATCATCGTAGGCAAAGACAGTTGACGGTTGACCGTTAACAGACAAAGAAGTCAGATCGTCACGATCATTGTATCCGTATGCAAGATTTGTTGAGCCATACGAGAGCGAAGTGAGATTAGAGACTCCATCATAGCCTCTGGTTATGGTGAAGCCGCCAATAATTGAGGAATTATTTTCATCATTTGCTAAGATTAATCTGTTTCCGTTGTCATATTGATAGGAGTTTACTTTGCCATTGTTATCAGTAACCGTATTTAGAGTATGGGTGGGATTGTAAGTATAGGTGTAACTGGTTGGCTCATTTTTGTAGGTTACAGTGTTTAGAAGATTGTCATCATAGTATGAATAGTAAGTTTCATTTCCATTGGGATAAATAGTTTTGCTTAGGTTTCCTGCCGGATCATAGTTAAATTCTAAGATGTTGTTGAGAGGATCAGTTGTC
>JACQXZ010000084.1 GCA_016208465.1 Actinomycetota bacterium | reverse complement strand
TTTCGCCCATAATCTGCGTTCTTGCCTTTAAAAAATTCTTCAATTCTGTTTTTGGTATCCTGTTTGATACACGGATCGGGAATTGCATCCGCCGCCGAAATCTGGGCTTGTTTCCAAAGCTCATTACCCGCGTCAACTTTATTTAAAATAAAAACCAATTTATTCAGCGCGCCCATTGGAAACGCGCCGGAACCAACTGCCGGATCAACAATTCTAACGCTTTCAATCAGTTCAACGAGTTTTTTTGACTCTGATTCATTAAAGAGATTTTCTTCGTTTCCAGTTGAAAAAAGCCGGTTTATTTTTTTATCTAAATTGGAAATCACACCTTTCCGGTTAAAATTGTCTTCGTTCTCACCCTCACCCTCCCCTCTCCCATCAAGGGAGAGGAAACTGTCAGCTGAAAGATGCGTTTTGAAATATGCCTTGAGCGATTCAGCGACCATATAATCAACAATTTCTCTTGGGGTGTAATAACTGCCGGTGGCTTTACGGGCAGTAGTGGAAGTTTCGGGATTGAAACTTGCCAGAAGATTTTCAAATACTCTGCCCAAAAGTTCGGGGTCAAGGGCAATATCCTGATCATCCGGCGAATTTTCATCAATAGTGAAGTTAAAGGAAGAAAGAATGTCTAGGATCCCTCTGACTTTGTAGGTTTTACTTTTTGTGCCATAAGCGACATTTAGATCTACTTTTTGCTCCTCACTAAAAAAAAGAAAATTTGGAACATTCGGCTGATTCTTTTTCACCGAAGTGAAACCATCTATATAAATTCCATTAGGCTTATCATCAAGGCATTCAAATAATCCGCCGTTCAAAAAGGGTATTTCACTAAAATAATCTTTCAGTTTTTCCGGATTATTGAAAAGCTCCTGGAAACGGAAAACATTTTGATTGCCAAAATCAGGGTTATAACCTTTGTGCCCCCTAATTTCACTTCTAAATTTCCGTTCGTTCTTTTTGGTGCTTAGCGTGGCAAAAAATAAATTCTGCAAAATTGCCCGGTAATAGGTTGAGTTTTCGGGGGAAATCTCTTCGAGCATTGCAAAGATACTTTTTTCTTCGAACAAATTTTTGGGAACTAAACCCTGCTCTCGCATAAACCAGATAAAAATAATTCTGGTAATAAGCCGAATGACCGCGATATTTCTGCCGTTTTCCTCTTCCTCCGCGTCTTTTGGAAAAGAACAATGCTCAACAGCCCAAAAATACCAGTTAGCTATATCTTGATAAAACTCTTTAGTTACTTTCTCAACCGAAAACGCGTCTTTGATTTTTTCTAAACTTGAAAAATCGCCGTCGCCAATTCTTTGCAGAAACGTTTTATTAGTAAATTCCGGGCTTACAAAATAAGTAAACCGGCGAAAATTATTCCAGTCCCGCCTGTTGCCTAAATAATTGGCGTAGATTAAAGAGAAGCGAAAAGAAGACACACCCCTGCCCCCTCTTTCTAGAGGGGAATTTGAATAGAAGATGAAAATGCCGGCATCGTATTGTAAATCTTTTAAGATTTTCTTACCTTTTTCATACTGTGCTTTCTTGCCGCTTCTTTCTGAGAGAGGCTGACTCGCCTGAAAAGTAAAAACTGCCAATTGTTCGGCTTCGGCAAATGTAATTTCGCCCAGCTTTTTGCCGTCTTTGAAATTCTCGTCATCATACTGAGCAGCACTTTTTTGCCTCGGGGCAAATTTATTGCTTTTGCCGCGAAAAAAACGGATAAATTTATCCGGATCAAAATTATTTATAATATCCTGTAGAATTTCTCCTGTTTCCATAACTAATCCGCTATTAGATTTTTAATTATTTTAATTATTACTTCTTTTTCTTTTGGGTCGCTTTCGGCAACTAAAAGCGCCAGCGCCGTTAAAGCATTGTCGTTAATCTTTCTTTCTCCATTTTGGCGGTAAAGATAATTCGTCTTATCTAAAAAATAAACAAATAAAAACGATCCCGAACGCTTATTGCCATCGGAAAAGGGATGATCTTTGATAATTAAATAAAGGATATGCGACGCTTTGTCTTCAATGGTTGGATACAATTCTTTTTTGCCGAATGTCTGATAAAGCCCCTTAATAATTCCCTCGAAGCTTCCACCTCTTGCCCCTGCAATAATTCTTTCCTGGACTTTTCTTGCAAAAAAACAATAGCGTCTTGCAGTTCCTTGAATTTTTCCCGCGCTCCTAAAAGTCTTTTTTTGTTGATAGTATAGCCCTGCAATAAATATTCTTTCAATATTCGTGTTGCCCATTTCCTGAAGTGTGCAGCTCGTGCGGAATTCGTCCTGTATCCCACTGCCAAAATCACATCAAGACTGTAAAACGCCACTGGTTTATCAGAATTTGCAATGTGCAAAAAATGCACATTGCTCTTTTTATCAACTTCTTTATCTTTGAAAATATTATTGATATGTTTAGTAATAACCGACCTGTCTTTATCAAACAAATCAGAAATCTCTTCCTGCCGAAGCCAAACAGTTTCTTCTTCCAACCGCACATCCAATTCAATCTCGTTTTCCGCGGTTTTATAGATAACTATTTCGCCTTTTTCAAAACTGTCTTTAAGTTTTTTCATAGTTTCTGGTTCTCAATCGCAATAATTATTTCTTTCTCAATATCTTTCTGACGATCTTTTTCTTTTTGCAAATAATCTTTTCCCAGCTCCTGCTTAAGCGCGGCGATTTCTTTAATGGTTTTCTTTTTACCGGCGTCATTTACAGTTTCCATATTGGCAATGCGGCGCAAAGTATAGTCGGAAAGCGTGCCGTAGTCCAAAATATCCTCACGCAGAGTTCTGACAAAATCCAAGTGCGCCAATACCTCCTGCCAAGGATTTGCTATTAAAGTTTTAATATTAAACAAGGCTTTTTGTTCCAAGCTTTGATCACTTACCGGACTGGACTGATATTCTTTATAATTTTTCACCTGTTCGTAGTATTTCCAAAAATCATTGCTCAAATCCAGTTTTACTTCGTCTTTGTCACAGGCGATTTTATCAAAGACTTCTTCAAAGGTAGTCTGATAGGGCACGCCTTCTGCGCCATTCTCGTAGGCAATGCCGTGAATATACAATCTGCCTTTTTTGAAGAAAACCAAAAGCTCGTTTTCCTTGCTGTTTTTGGCAACTTTCACTCGTGCCGGATAATTTTTTAGCGCCTCAATGAGTTCCGGTTTCTCTTTTTTGATCCTTTCATATTCATTGAGCGCTTTGATGTAAAAACTTTCTTCTTCAAGCGCGTCCGGATTCTGCTGAATTCGCTCATAAAGTCCTGCCGGCGTTGGCTCTTCGTCAATGTCAAATATTTTTGAGTCTTCACCCAAGACATTGTGAATTAAAAACATTTTATTGCCGGCAATCTGGCGTGATTGGACAAGCACAGCGCCTTTTTCTGTGGGAAAGAAATTAACCAGAAAAAGCTCATTAAACACTTTTTTGCTGATACGATTAATACGCCCGACACGCTGAATCACCCGGACAGGATTCCAGGGAATATCGTAATTGATAACCATTCCGGCGCGGTTAAGGTTGAAGCCTTCTGAAATGCGATCAGTGGAAAGCAAAACATCGTAGTCATCCGCCGGTTCCTTATGCGAGGCGTCAAAATTTTTATTAATGAGAGCAATAGTGCGTGTGGACAAATCGCCGCCCACTACCAACATTCTCTCGCCGAAGTGTTTGGTTAAGATTTCCTCTAAATGATTGACTGTATCCAGATATTCAGAAAATATGATAACTTTTCTTTTTGGCTCGCCCGGCTGTGGTTTTTGTTTTAAAACATCGTTGATATTTACAAGCAAACATTCTGCCTTGGGATCGTCTTTAACCAAATCCATTTCTGCCAATTCTTTGACAATAGAATCAAACAGGGCAAGGTCAGATTTAATGTCTGTTATAAATTCGTCTTTTCGGTCGAATTTATCCAAATCATAAATGCGGTTATTCTTGGGGTAATCGCCATTACGCAATTTTTCGGCGAATTCATCTAATTTTGTTTCAATCTCTTCTTCCTCTAGTTCATATATTTTTTCAAGCAATGGCCGATCAAGAATGTATTTATTACTCGTTTCAATAAAGGACAAGGCGTTTTCGGTAATTTTCTTAAAACGCTTTATGCTTTGCTCAAAAGAACCAAATGAACTTTCAAAACGCTTTACCATCAAGCGGCGCATAAAATCAAACAAGTTGCGCTGTTGTTGATATTGAAAATTTTCTTTCTCGCTTAATTTCTCATTGTTGATCTTTTCTTTATCCACCTCATATTCAAATGGACGATAGATAGCGCCTTTGAATTGACCACCTTCATCGGGGTCGCCAAAATATGTGGCAATAATCTTGTCATAAAAAGCCGACTGCTCTTTTGACAGCTCGAAAAACCATTCTTTGGGATCAGCAATCCTGGATAAATGCCCTACTTCATCTTTGTAAAACGGATTGCTTGAGAGATCCAGACGATTGCGTCGGATGGTAACCGGCTCTATGACATCACGAATTTGTTTGGCAAGATACTTGGAACGCTGTTTTACTTTTGCTAAATTGATACTTTTTTCTTCAAAAAGACTTTCATATTTAATTAGAGCTATTTTTCGTTTAAATTCGTTCGTAGAGTTCCAATATTTCTTTATATACGCCAACCGATCAAAAATACCCTTAAACGATTTGAACCTGCCTACCAGATTATTTTCTAAAGTTATGGCTGACTTTTTTGGCGTAATGAATAGTTTTAGTAAAGACAAGATGTCACCGGGCCTGTTATTAAACGGCGTAGCGGTAAGCAGGATAACAATTTTATTGCGGCAAATATTTTTAAGGTACTCGTAATCTTTAGTGTCCTGATTTCTAAACCGATGCGCCTCGTCAATAATTATTACCTCAACATCCTTGGCATTATTCACAAACTTGGCGGTTTCTTCCAGATCGCCGAGTGATCGGACTTCCCAATCATATAATTTAAATTGTTCCAAATACATCTTCCAACCGGAGGTTTTGTTTCTGTCCCCCATAATGCCGGGCGGACAAATAACCACACCACGTTTTTTTAATTCTTTAGCGATAGCGCAGGCAACTATGGTTTTGCCCAAACCAACTACATCAGCTACGACCAATCCATTATTTTTCTCAATCATCGCCAAGCCCTGTTTGACTGCGTCTAGTTGGTATTGATAAGGCGTGTAGCCATTTTCTTCAAGAGTTTTTATAAGCGATTGGCCGATTTCTTTTTGCTCAAATGAATCAAGATAAGTTTTTAAAACAAGGACGAATGCCTCAAACGGAGTAACACTTTTAATGTGAGTGTCGTTTTCTACTAAATCCAGCAGTTTCTTTTTGATAATATCATCCTCGGTAATTTTAACCGCTTCACTCCACAAAGCGTCAAAATGATTTTCCGCGTCCTCTACGCCATAATCGCTTATTTCAACATTAAACTCTGCCTGCGTGGTCAGACCGACCCTTGTTAAGTTACTGCTACCGGTAATAAACAGCTTCTTTCTGCCTACCTGGTTTTCTTCTAAATTGAAAAGGTAAATTTTCGCATGGTTGGGGTGATATGTTTTTCTGATAATTAATTTGTCTTCGCTGATAAGCTTGATAAAATATTTAACTTGTTGATAAAACTCTTCAGTATCAAAATCTTTTGAAGTTAAGGATTTTTTTACAGACCGCATAAATTTATAGCCCTTTTCTTCGTCAGATGAGCCGCTATCTTCACCGGCATATTCCAATAAGCCAAAATTAGTCTTATCAACATTTAAACCTACTAAAACCTTGATTTTGACATTTGGATTTTCTTCTAATCCCTTGTATAACTCTCTGATCCCGGAAAAATAAAAAAAACCGACTAGAAATTTTAATTCATCGCTTTTTTTAATTAATTCTATCAATCGCTTATTTAATTTTTTTTCGTTGTCATTCGTAATGAAATTTTTCATATTTTCCTTTAACCAAATTACTTAAAGAAATTTATACTTTTAAGTAAAGTAGTTCGTTTGTTTTAATTCGTATTTTTACTTTTTCATATAGCCTTAACTTATTAGGTAAAGATTTATTCTATAATAATGCAACTAGCCGTCAAAATCAAAAACCGTATTTCAAAAATATTTATTCAGAACTCATATCAGTAATTGCAATAAAGATTCCTAATTTTTTCTCCAAACTGCACCGCTGACACACATATTGAGTCTTAGCCATAAAAAACACCAGCATCACCTTAACACAAACATATGTTTGATACAATGGCAAAAATAAAAAGCCCGAAATGGGCTTTTTGTTTTTGGTGGAGGTGGCGAGAATCGAACCCGCGTCCAAAAATATATCCACAAGGCTTCTACGAATGTAGTCTT
>JACQXZ010000083.1 GCA_016208465.1 Actinomycetota bacterium | reverse complement strand
TTATGGTCTTGAATATTCTTATTCAGTAATGGAAAGAGACAGGCTGGCGGCGCTTACTCAGAACGATTCAATGATGCAGTTCCCGATTATTTCTAATTTGGGCAAAGAAGCGTGGAAAGCAAAGGAAGCGAAAGTTTCCGAAGAAGAAGAACCTGTCTGGGGAGATCCTGAAAAACGGGGTATTCTCTGGGAAGTTTTAACTGCGGTTAGTCTTTTAATGGCTGGTTCGGATATTTTGATTATGCGTCATCCTAAAGCAGTTGAAGTTGTGAGGACGGTTGTTAAGGAGTTGGTTAAGTCCTAAGTCAAAAAGTCCGAAGTCCGAAGTCCTAAGTCAAAAACCTTAAATCTTCACTCTTCGACCTATGACCTATGACCTATGACATATTTCAATTAAAAGGAAGGAGTATTTTTATGGCTGACAAGGCAGAGAAAAAGAAAGCAGTTGAAAAAAGTATAGATCCGGCTGTTCTTGAAGTTTTGGAAAAAGCGACTGCCGCCGGGATTTCAACGATGTTTAGCCGGGTTGATGAAATGAAACCCTGTCCGATTGGCGCGGCTGGAGAATGCTGTAAGATTTGTTCGATGGGCCCATGCAGGATAACAGGGAAAGACAAGGAAAATAAAACCGGAATCTGTGGCGCGACACTTGATACAGTTGCGGCGCGAAATTTTGCCCGGGCAGTTTGCGCCGGTGCTTCTTCGCATTCGGATCATGGACGGGACATAGCATTGACACTTTTGGCTGTGGCAAAAGGAGAGGCAAAGGATTATCAGATTAAAGATGAAATAAAGCTTCATGAAGTTGCCAGACTTATGAATATTTCAACTGAAGGTAAAACAAAAGAAAAAATAGCGGAAGAAGTTGCCTTAAAAGCTCTTAATAACTTTGGAAAACAGGACAGCGAACCTCTTACTTATGTTTCAAGAGCGCCAAAAAAGAGGCAGGAGTTATGGAAAAAACTCGGACTGGCTCCTCGCGGAATCGATCGTGAAGTTGTTGAGACGCTTCATCGGACTCACGCTGGAACGGATCAGGATGCTGAGCATATTCTTGATCAGGTGATGAGAACAGCGCTTGGCAGCGGCTGGGGCGGAAGTATGTTGGCCACAGATCTTTCAGATATATTATTTGGAACACCACATCCTTTAAGAGCAAAGGCTAATCTTGGCGTGCTTAAAAAAGACGAAGTAAATATAATTTTACATGGGCACGAGCCAACTCTTTCAGAAATGATCGTTGCGGCATCCCGCGAACAGGATATGATTGATTACGCAAAATCAAAAGGAGCCAAGGGAATTAATCTGGCTGGAATTTGTTGCACTGCCAATGAGATTTTGATGCGTCAAGGAGTTTCTGTGGCAGGTAATGTATTGCATCAGGAGCTTGCTATTATCACTGGCGCGGTTGACGCGATGGTGGTAGATGTTCAATGTGTATTTCAGTCGCTGGCTAAAATAGCTGAGAGTTATCATACTTTATTAATTACAACCTCGGCTAAAGCAAAAATCAAAGGAGTGACTCACGTTCAGTTTGACGAGCATCGGCCAATGGAAATTGCCAAAGAAATAGTCAAAATGGCAATCGATAATTTTTCTAATCGTAAAGAAGTATCAATTCCATCTTTTTCAAATGATTTAATCGCTGGATTTTCACATGAGTATATTCGTTATATGCTGGGGGGAAAATACCGGGCTTCGTTCAGGCCTTTGAATGACAATATTATCAATGGCCGTATTTTAGGAGCGGCGGCAATTGTTGGTTGCAATAATCCGAGAGTTGTTCATGATAAAGCGATTATTCATATCGCGAAGGAATTAATTAAAAATAATGTTTTGGTGGTTGTAACAGGCTGCAGCGCTCATGCTTCAGGGAAAGCCGGTTTGCTTGCGCCTGAGACAATGGAACATGCCGGCGAAGGATTAAAAGAAGTTTGTGAGGCAGTAGGTATTTCGCCAATTATTCATGTTGGTTCTTGTGTTGATAATTCACGAATCTTAACCATTCTTTCCGAGGTAGTTGAAGAAGGAGGACTTGGCGATGACATCAGCGATTTGCCGGCGGTTGGTATTTGTCCTGAATGGTATTGCGAAAAAGCCTTGGAGATTGCGGTTTACTGTGTTGCGAGCGGCGCTTACGTTCTTTTTGGCGGCGTTGATTCTCCAGTTTCAGGTTGTGAACCTTTAGTTAAATATATGATTGATGGATGGGAAGCTAAAGTTGGAGGCAAGCTGGAGTTTGAGCCTGACGCCCAAAAGATTGTAGAAAAAACTCTTGAACATATTCAAAAGAAACGTAAGGCATTAAAAATAGATAAAGCGAAAGAGCGTATTCTTTATGATATGGAATCAAGGAGGGAGTTAAGTGTCTAAGATAATCGCAACTTCAGCAATTAAAGGCGCTCATACAATTGTTGGCAAGGCGGAAGCTAAATTAAAAGAAGCAATTGACGCCAAAGGACCAAACGAAACAGTTGAGTTTCCCAACACAGGATATTATTTACCAGTTATTTATGGAATCACAGGGATAAAAATAGAAAAACTCTCCGATATGGAACAGATTATTAAAATGGCAAAGGATCTTTTGCCGGAAGTTCCATCAGAGCATCTCTGGCTCCCTTATCTTGGAAACACCTTGGACGCTGGTATCGCGACTTTATTCGCGGAAGAAATTATTGAGGCGTTAAACTATGTGATTGGACCGAGTCCTGTTTATGATATTTGGCTTGGAGCGGCAGATGACGTAATTATGCGTGAAAGAGGAATTGAGTTTGTTGATGGTTCTGCTCCCGGTTTCGCGGCGGTTGTTGGTGCGGCGCCGGATAATGAAACAGCAGTAAAACTTGCCCGTCAGATGCAGGAAAAAAGTCTTTATGTCTTTTTGGCCGGACAGTCTCCTGAAGGGAAAACAATGGCGGAACAACTGGCCGAAGAAGGAGTTCAGTTAGGATGGGATACCCGTTTGGTTCCTTTTAGCAAGGATATATATGGACATATTTATTCACTTGGTTTTGCCACTCGTGCCGCGATGGCATTTGGCGGGGTTACGCCGGGTGATTACAAGAGAATTCTTCTTTATAATAAAAACAGAATTTTCGCTTTTGTGATGGCTATTGATGAGGTTGATGAAGAAAAATATGCTACGGCTGCCGGAGCTATTTCTTATGGATTTCCGGCAATTGCTCATACTTCAATCCCTCAGATTCTTCCAACAGGAGTATGCACTTATGAGCACGTGGTTAGCAATGTCAGCTTTGATGAGATTGTCCAGAAATCAATTGAAGTTCGGGGCCTTAAGATTGTTATTACTGAAATTCCGATCCCGGTTGCTTATGGTCCTGCGTTTGAAGGTGAAAGGATTCGCAAAGAAGACACTTACCTTGAATTCGGAGGACAAAAAACAGTTGCTTTTGAATGGCTGACAATGAAAGAGATTAAAGAAGTAGAAGACGGAAAAATAGAGGTAATTGGCAAGAATATTGATGATGTAGAAGAACACTCACGTTTACCTTTGGGAGTTGTTGTCAGCGTTGCGGGAAGAAAAATGCAGGAGGATTTTGAATCTATTTTAGAACGACAACTGCATCATTTCATCAATGGCGCGGAAGGTGTCTGGCATATGGGCCAGCGTGATATTATCTGGGTAAGAATCAGTAAAGCAGCTAAGGAAAAAGGATTTAAGCTGGAACATTTCGGCGAGATTATTCACGCTAAAATTTTAGCTGATTATGGTTCAATTGTTGATAAAGTTCAGGTGACTATTTATACAGATGAAGCAAAGGTTAAGGAGCTTGAAGAAAAAGCAAGAGCGGCTTATAGGGTAAGAGATGATAGAGTCGCTGGTATGACAGATGAAAGCATAGATATTTATTATTCCTGTACTCTCTGTCAAAGTTTCGCGCCCAATCATGTTTGCGTTATTACACCCCAGAGACTTGGGCTTTGCGGCGCTTATAACTGGCTTGATGGAAAAGCCGCTTATGAGATTAACCCTACCGGCGCCAATCAGCCAATTGTGAAAGGAGAAACTTTAGATTCGGTAAAGGGTCAATGGAAAGGAATAAATGAATTTCTTTACGCGAAATCAAATCAGAATATTGGCAAAATGAATGCTTATAGTATTTTAGAAGATCCGATGACTTCCTGCGGATGTTTTGAATGTATCGTGGCAATTCTTCCGCTTGCCAACGGTGTAATGGTAGTTGATCGTGAATTTGCTGATATGACTCCTTGTGGTATGAAATTTTCCACGCTGGCTGGAACAGTTGGCGGAGGCGCTCAGGTTTCTGGTTTTATTGGTGTAGGCAAACAATATCTTGTAAGTGAAAAATTTATTTCGGCTGAAGGCGGCTTAAAAAGACTTGTCTGGATGCCAAAAGCTCTAAAGGAACAAATTCGTTCATATTTACAAAAAAGGGCTGAAGCAATTGGCGAGCCGGATTTTATAGATAAAATAGCTGATGAAACAGTGGCTACTACAGAAGAAGAAGTTTTGGCGTTTATGGAGAAAGCTGGTCATCCGGCGCTTGCGATGGAGCCGATGATTTAGTAAACATAAGATATAGGTCACAAGACACAAAGTCACAAGGACACAAGTAAAAAAGCTTGTGACATGTGACTTGCAACTTGTGACTTTAGATATAAAGGATGTTTTTATAAAGAAGCAAAATGAAGGAGTACAGTAATATAATTAAAGAGAAAGGGGATTAAAGAGTGGCGCTTTCTGGATTGGATATTTATAAGAAACTTCCTAAGACAAATTGCGGAGAATGTGGTTTTCCCACTTGTCTTGCGTTTGGGATGAGACTGGCGGCTGGTCAGGCTCAGCTTGATTCCTGCCCTTATGTTTCAGATGAAGTAAAAGCAGAGCTTTCTGAAGCTTCAGCTCCGCCAATCAGATTGGTTACAATCGGTAAAGGAGATAAAGCATTTAAGGTTGGTGAAGAGCAGGTTCTCTTTCGTCATGAAAAAACTTTCTATAACCCCTGCGGTTTAGCTGTTTTGATTGAGGATATAAGCAGTGATGATGAGGTTAGTGAAAAGTTAAAACAGGCAAAAGAGTCTCAGTTTGAAAGGGTTTCCCAGATTTTAAGAGCAGATTTAATTGCGGTTAAAAATTCTTCTAATGATGCGGGTAAATTTGCGGAAGCAGTTAAAAAAGTTAAAGACGGAATAGATTTTCCAATAATTTTAATTAGTAATAATCCTGATGCAATCAAGGCAGGTTTAGAAATATTAAAAGAAGATAAACCTTTAATTTACGCCGCTAATAAAGATAATTTTGAAGCAATGGCTGGACTTGCAAAAGAATATAATGTACCGCTTGCCGTTAAAGGATCCGAGAGCCTTGAAGAATTGGCGCAGTTAGTTGAAAAGATTACAGCTCTTGGAGTAAAAGACATTGTTCTTGACTCCGGAACAAGAGCTTTAAACGAAACGTTGCGTGATTTAGTTTATATAAGAAGAGCTGCTCTTAAACAGAAATTTCGTCCGCTTGGCTATCCAACAATTACTTTTCCCTGCGAAGAAGCAGACGATGATTATCTGGAAGCCGCTTTCGCGGGAATATATATTATGAAATACGGCGGAATAGTTGTTTTAAGCAGTCTTGAACCATGGAAAGTTCTTCCACTTGCTGTTTTGCGTCAGAATATTTACACTGATCCGCAGCAGCCAATGCAGGTCGATGAGAAAATTTATCCTATTAATAATCCGGATGAAAATTCTCCTGTTTTAATTACAACTAATTTCTCATTAACTTACTTTATTGTTTCCGCTGAAATTGAAGCAAGCCGGGTTCCAACGTGGCTTTGCATTATGAATGTAGAAGGACTTTCAGTTTTAACTGCTTGGGCGGCTGGAAAGTTTGTTCCTGAAAAAATAGCTCCGTTTGTTAAGAAATGTGGGATTGAAGAGAAGGTTAAACATCGCAAGATTTTAATTCCGGGTTACATTGCTCAGATTAGTGGTGAACTTCAGGATGAATTAGCAGATTGGGAAGTAATGGTGGGAACAAGAGAGGCGGCAGATCTTCCCGCGTTTTTAAAGAAGTGGAGCGCGTAAGCGACATTCTGCGAGTGTCGAATTGCAAATTGAAGATTGAAAAATGCAAAATGATAGAAAAAAAGAAAAAATGGTTTTTCAATTTACAATTTACAATTTAAAATTTACAATTTTCATTTTGCAATTAAATGAAATGACAAGGTAAATAATGAGAAAAAGCTTACTTGGGTCTGTTAAACAAAATAATGATAATGAGACATTAACTCCTCCCTGTCAGGGAGCTTGTCCTATTTTAACCCCTGTTCAGCGTTATATTTCTGCTATAGCTGAAGAGCGGGTAGATGACGCGCTTGCAATAAATCTGGAGGTAAATCCTTTTCCAAGTATCTGCGGGAGAATTTGTTGTCATCCCTGTGAGGATAGATGCAGAAGGATAAAAGTAGACGAAGCCTTATCAATTGCCTCTCTTAAAAGATTTGCGGCAGATAACGGCAGAGTAAGAACTGAAAAGCAAAAAACAGTTAAAAGTAAAAAACATAAAATTGCGGTAATCGGAGCAGGCCCGGCAGGTCTTGCGGCAGCCAATGATCTTGCTCTTTTGGGATATCCTGTAACTGTTTTTGAGAAAATGCCTGAAGCAGGAGGAATGTTGCGCGTCGGAGTTCCAAAGTATCGTCTTCCTAAAGATGTAATCCAGAAGGAAGTTAAGAGAATAAAATCTTTAGGTGTTGAAATAAAGACAAATGTTGAAGTAGGCAAGGATATAAAAATTAATGATTTAAAGAAGGAGGGTTATAAAGCGATTTTAATTGGTGTCGGATTGGCATTAAGCAGAAGCCTTCCAATTGAGGGAGTAGAGTTAAAAGGGGTTCATTTAGCTCTTCCGTTTTTAAAAGCGGTTAATTTTGATGAGAAAGTAAAACCAGGGAAGAAATTAATAGTAATTGGCGGAGGCAATGTGGCGGTTGATGTTGCCCGATCCGCGAGACGTCTGGGCGCGAAAGATATTAAGATGATTTGTCTTGAGTCAAAGGATGAAATGCCGGCTCATTGCTGGGAAGTTGAAGAAACTTTGGAAGAAAAAGTTGAAATAGTTAATTCTCTTGGTCCAAAAAGAATTATAGGGAAAGATGGCAAAGTTTCTGGTATCGAATTTATGGCAGTTAAGTCTGTATTCGATGATTTTGGCAGATTTAACCCAACTTTTTATAAAAATAAAATAACCAAATTTGAATGTGACACGGTAATTATTGCGATTGGCCAGATGGCCGATCTCTCATTTTTAAATGATCCGGAAATTAAATTAAATGAACGCGGTCAGTTAATAGTAAATAAAAATAATTTTTCAACCACTAAAAACGGCGTTTTTGCCTGCGGTGAAGTTGCAAGCGGTCCGGGTATTGCCGTTGAAGCAATTGCCGCTGGTAAAAAAACAGCAATTTCAATTGATAAATATTTACGGGGAGAAGATATTTCCTGTTTGAAGTTCGAAAGACCGGATTCCATTAGTGAACTTCCCGAAAAAACAACAGAACTGGTTAAAAAATATTCGCGTCAGAAAATGCCGAAGATACCAATTAAAGAAAGATTAAAAACTTTTTCTGAGTTGGAAATCGGCTTTGACAAAAAAATTGCGGTCAGGGAAGCGTTGAGATGTATGAGTTGCGGGGCAGGGGCAGAAGTTAATTCAGATAAATGTATTGCTTGTCTTACCTGCGTTCGTGTTTGTCCTTATGAAGTTCCTGAAATAAAAGATGGTTTTGCTTATATGGACGCTGAAGAGTGTCAGGCTTGCGGTATTTGCGCAAGCGAGTGTCCGGCAAGCGCTATTGAGATTAGACATTACAAAGAGAGTTCACCATTTTGCGATAAAGAGTTATTGGTAAAAGGAAGAGTTTAAATGCCAGTATTTAGACCAAAAATAATAGGATATTATTGTCAATATTGCGCCTATTTATCAGATGATAATTTTGGGAAGGTTAAAATACCTTCAAACGTTAAAAAATGTAAATTATTATGCAGTGGCAAGCTGGATATTTTAAATATTCTCGAAACATTTGAATCCGGAATAGATGGTATTTTTGTTGTTGGCTGTAAAGAGGATGAATGCAGAAATATCAATGGCAATTCGAGAGCTTCAAGAAGAGTGAATTATATAAAGAAAATTCTTGAACAGATTGGGATTTCTTCAGAGAGAATCGCTGTTTATAATATAGAGCCAGAATCTCTTTTTTCTAATGTATTTTTAGAAGCATCTGCAGAAATGGGAAAAAAGATTAGGGGCTTGGGTCCGATTTATAAATAGGATTCGAGTGAAAACACTTGAATTCTTTATGAACGAGTTTAATCATTAAAAACAAAGAAGTTATAAGCAAGAATTAACTAATTCACAAAGGAAGTAAAATGATAATTGCAAGTCAAAAATCTGTTAGGGAAATTGCGGATAATTTAACAAAACACAAAAGAATTTCGGTTGCCGGATGCGGAACTTGTGTTGCTGTTTGTTTTGCCGGAGGAGAAAGAGAATCGGAAATTTTAGCTTCTGCTTTAAGGATGTTTTTTAAACTAAAAAGCAGAAAGGTTGAAATAAGACAGCAGACAGTCAAAAGACAATGCGAGTGGGAATTCATTGAAGAATTGAAAGAAAACATTGATTGGGCTGATATAGTTGTTTCAACTGCCTGTGGAATTGGCGTTCAGGCAGTTCAGAAAAAATATTTACCCAAGAGGGTTTTACCGGGATTAAACACTTCTTTTATGGGGATGCCTACGTCTCCCGGAGTCTGGAAGGAGAGATGTCTGGGTTGCGGTGATTGTGTTCTTGACGAAACAGGTGGAATTTGCCCGATTGCCCGTTGTGCCAAGAATCTTCTTAACGGTCCCTGCGGCGGCTCTCAGAATGGCAAGTGTGAAATCTCAAAAGATATAGATTGCGCGTGGCAGGAAATTTATGACCGTCTAAAAGTATTGGGATTGCTCGATTCTATGAATGAAATTGCGCTTCCCAAAAACTGGTCGACTTCCCGTGACGGCGGTCCGCGAAGAATTGTTAGAGAAGATGTGAATACATGAGACGTTAGGCGTAAGACGTAAAACGTAAAATATAAAGAAAAAATACGGAGTTTTGAGATGAAGTCAGAAAGCAGATTAGAAAAGTTATTAAACGCAGGACACTTTGCGGTAACAGCAGAACTGGGTCCGCCAAAGAGTTCTGATTCTAACATAATAAAGCAAAAAGCAAACATATTAAAAGGATATGTTGACGCGGTTAATATAACTGATTGTCAGACGGCTATCGTGAGAATGTCGAGTATTGCGGCAGCCAGCATCCTGGTTCATTTAGGACTTGAGCCAATTGCTCAGATGACCTGTCGCGACCGTAACAGAATTGCGATTCAGAGTGATTTATTAGGCGCTTCCGCGCTTGGGGTTAATAATTTACTTTGTCTTACTGGTGATCATCAGAAGTTTGGCAACCATCCAGAATCTAAAAATGTTTTTGATCTGGACTCAATCCAGCTTTTGAAAACTGTTAAAGATATGCGGGATGACAAGAAATTTCAATGTGGAGAAGAAATAACAGTCGAACCAAGATTTTTCATCGGCGCGGCAGCCAATCCATTTGCCGATCCATTTGAATACCGTGCTTTTCGTATGGGTAAAAAGATTAAGGCAGGAGCTGATTTTATTCAGACCCAGATTGTCTTTAATCTAGACAAGTTTGTGAAATGGATGGAAACAGTTAGGGAGCTTGGTTTGGATAAGAAAGCTTTTATTCTTGCCGGCGTGGCTCCAATAAAATCTGCCTGGATGGCAAAATATATGAAAAATAAAGTTGCCGGGATGGATGTTCCGGATGAAATAATCGCGAGAATGGAGAAAGCGGCAAATCCTAAAGAAGAGGGAATAAATATTTGTGTTGATATAATTAATCAGCTAAAAGAAATCAAAGGAATTTCAGGAGTTCATATTATGGCTGTTGAATGGGAGGAAGCAGTTCCCGAAATTGTTGAAAAGTCAAGATTGAAGGAGTGAGAGAAGAGATATATAAGGAAGCAAAATACAAGATGCAGGATACAGATAAGTTATGCATTTTTGTATCATGTATTCTGTATCTTGAACCATGAAAATAGCGATTAGCGGAAAAGGCGGGGTTGGAAAAACTACAATTGCCGGAGTGTTAGCGCACCTTTTCGTGAAGAATAGATATAAAGTTTTAGCAATCGATGTTGATCCTGACGCAAATCTGGCGTCAGCTCTTGGT
>JACQXZ010000007.1 GCA_016208465.1 Actinomycetota bacterium | reverse complement strand
CAAATAAAGTTCAAAACTCAAATGACTAAAACTTTTGACATTTAGATTTTGAACTTTGACATTCATTTGGTATTTGGGTTTTGGTATTTGGATTTAATTAATTGTGTTAGCTTCCTGCATATTTGCTTTGAAAGGCAGGAAATATTTTTTACTTTTAATATGTACTTTTGATTTTTTATCTTTTATTTTTAATTTCTACAAAGGGGTATATTTAAATTTCTAAATTCACGCTGTTTCAACTTAAATACGAAGAGAGGGTAAATTAGTGTGGCGAGTTGAGGTTGGTTATAAATCAGCAGAAAATGATTCATTGGGCCATGCCATAAAAAAAGAAATTATTGATGATCTTCATTTAAAAATAGACGAAGCAAGAACTTTTGATGTATATACAATTAAAGCCGACTTAACAGAAGAACAGATAAGCATTGTAACAAAAGACCTTTTGACAGATTCAGTTGTTCAAAAGCGCTGGGTTAATGATTCAGGCAATTTTCAGATTCCTTTTGCGGTTGCGATTGAAGTTGGTTACAAGAAAGGCGTGACAGATAACGTTTCCCGAACAACCATAGAGGGAATCGAAGATCTTCTAAAGATAAAATTTAAGGAAACAGAATCTGTTCATACATCAAAATTATATTTATTAAACGGTAATATATCAAAGACAGACGCAGGAAAAATCTGCACCGGACTCTTGGCTAATCCTCTCATTGAGCACTTTTCAATTTATGATCAAAGTTCGTTTTCATCCCGCTGTGAAACCTCCTTTAATTCCTCCCTTACCAAGGGGGACACCTTCAATTCCCCCCTTAACAAAGGGGACACCTTCAATTCCCCCCTTACTAAGGGGGGACGCAGGGGGGTTACAGGGGAACAGGGGGTATCCGAACAACCAGATGTTGTTGAGATAAATTTAAATGTAAGCGATGAAGAATTAATTGAAATAAGCAGAAAAGGTATTCTCTCCTTAGAATTAACTGAAATGCAGAAAATAAGAGAATATTATGCTTTATCTGGTATTGCGGATGAAAGAAAACAGATTGGTCTTGGATTAAATCCAACTGATGTTGAACTGGAGATGCTGGCTCAAACCTGGTCAGAGCATTGTAAGCATAAAATATTTAATGGATTAATTGAGTATTCTGAAAACGGAAAAACTGAAGTAATTGACAGTTTGTTTAAATCTTATATTAAAAAGGCAACTGATGAAATCGGAAAAAAGAAAAACTGGCTGGTTTCTGTTTTTGTTGATAATGCCGGGATAATTAGTTTTAACGAGAATTACAACATTGTTTTTAAAGTAGAAACACATAATCATCCGTCCGCTCTTGATCCCTACGGAGGAGCTGTTACCGGGATTGTGGGGGTTAACCGCGATCCAATGGGAACAGGGTTGGGAGCAAATTTAATTTTTAATACTGATGTTTTTTGTTTTGGTCCGCCTGATTTTCCTTACGAAAAATTGCCGCTGGGCATTCTTCATCCTAAAAGAATTTTTAAAGGAGTCAGAAAGGGCGTTGAGGATGGTGGCAATAAGATAGGAATTCCCACTGTAAACGGCGCGGTTCTTTTTGATGAGGCTTATGTATATAATCCACTTGTTTATTGTGGAACAGGCGGTATAATCCCTAAAAAAATAGCCGGCAGAGATTCTTCTCTAAAAACTGTAAACAACAGCGATTTAATTGTTATGGTTGGCGGAAGAATCGGTAAAGATGGAATTCACGGAGCCACTTTTTCTTCAACTCTGCTGGATGAAGAAAGCTCTTCTTCAGCCGTTCAGATAGGAGCGCCCATCGTTCAGAAAAAAATGATGGATGCTTTAATCGAGGCTCGTGATTTGGGATTATATAACGCGATTACTGATAACGGCGCCGGAGGACTGTCTTCATCTGTTGGAGAGATGGCAGGTTTTAGCGGCGGTTGTCTGGTTGATTTGGAAAAAGCGCCGGTTAAATACGCTGGTTTAAAACCATGGGAACTCTGGGTTTCTGAAGCTCAGGAAAGAATGACTCTTGCAGTTCCAGAGGAGAAAATTAATCAGTTTCTTGAGTTGTGCAAGCATAGAGACGTTGAAGCAACAGTGATTGGCGAGTTTAACAATAGCGGGAAGGTTCAGGTAAGATATAATGGCAAAATGATTGCCAGTCTTGATATTGAATTTTTACATGGCGGACTTCCAGGAATCAAAAGAAAAGCAGTCTGGAAATCTCCTCAATTTAAAAAAGAAAAATTTGACCAGCCAAAAGATTTAACAGAAGAACTCAAAAAGATTCTTTCAAGTCTTAATGTTTGCAGTAAAGAATGGATTATCAGGCAGTATGATCACGAAGTGCAGGGAACGAGTGTTTTGAAACCGTTGGTGGGAATAAATAACGATGGTCCTTCCGACGCGGCAGTGATAAAACCCCTTTTCGACTCCAAAAAAGGCTTGGCAGTTGCCTGCGGGATAAATCCAATGTATAGTGGAATTGATGCCTATTGGATGGCGGCTTCCGCGGTTGACGAGGCAGTCAGAAACGTAGTTTCTGTTGGGGGCGATTTCGAAAGAATTGCTCTTTTGGATAACTTTTGCTGGGGTAATCCTATTCTTTCTAAAGACAATCCTAACGGCGATTATAAAATGGCTCAATTGGTCCGGGCGGCAAAAGCTTGTTATGACATTGCCTCTGTTTTTGAAACACCTTTTATTTCAGGCAAGGATAGTTTTCACAATGAATACAAAGTAGGTGATCGGGTTATTTCTATTCCGCCGACTCTTTTAATTTCAGCCTTGGGAATAGTTGACGATTGCGAAAAGGTTGTTTCAATGGATTTTAAAAGAAGCGGAGATTTAATTTACCTTTTAGGAGAGACCCGATTAGAATTAGGGGGATCTCATTATTATAAAATCAATAAAAAATCAAACAATAATGTTCCTAAAGTTAATCTAACTCTGGCAAGAAAATTATATCAGGCTTTATCTAAAGCAATTAATAAAGGATTGGTAGCCTCCTGTCACGATCTTTCCGAAGGAGGTCTAGGCGTGGCTTTGGCAGAAAGCGCTTTTGCGGGCGGGCTGGGGGCTGTTGTTAATCTTAAGTCAGTTCCTTTTGGCGGAGAATTAAGAGAAGATGAAATAATTTTTTCAGAAACAAACAGCCGGTTTATTGTAACGGTTAATCCTGAAGATAAAAATTTGTTTGAAAAAATTATAAAAGGAAATGTATTTGGTTTAATTGGCAGTGTAAGAGAAGATAAAAAGTTTAAGATAATTGGTCTTAATGACAAAGAAATTGTTTCTTCAGATATAGATGATTTAAAAGAAGCGTGGCAGAAGACTTTAAGGTGGTGACAGTTATTGAAAAAACCACGCGCGGCTATTCTTCTTGCGGCAGGAATAAACTGCGACAAAGAGACAGAATATGGATTTATTCTGGCAGGCGGCGAAACAAAAAGAATTCATATTAATGACTTGATTGAAAAAAAAGAGGATCTTTCTCATTATCATATACTTGTAATTCCCGGCGGTTTTTCTTTTGGCGATGATATTTCTTCAGGGAAAGTTTTGGCTAATAAGATTAAATGCAATTTAGAAGATGAAATTCAGAAATTTATCAATGATAAAAAGTTGATTTTGGGTATTTGCAATGGTTTTCAGGTAATGGTTAAACTGGGATTATTGCCGGCTATAAATAAGGATTACAAAAACCAGACAGCGTCTCTTGTTCGTAACAATTCTGGCAAATTCGAAGATCGCTGGGTTTATTTAAAACCAAATCAAAATTCAAATTGTGTTTTTACTAAAAACATAAATCAATTGCTTTATTTGCCGGTAAGACACGGAGAAGGAAAATTTGTTGTAAAAGATGAAAATATTTTAGAAAGTCTTAAAAATAAAAACGGAATTGTGCTTCAATACGTTGATTCAAAAGGTCGGCTTGGTGATTATCCGGTAAACCCCAATGGGTCGATTGAGCATATTGCTGGGATTTGTGATGAGAGCGGTTTGGTTTTTGGATTAATGCCGCATCCGGAGGGGTATATTAGTAAAACTCAACATCCCCAGTGGACAAGAAAAGCAAATTCTTCCATTCCGAATGGATTGTTAATATTTAAAAACGCGGTAGAGTATGCGAGGGAAAACCTTCTTTGAGAGAAAATAATATAAAATATAAAAAGACTTTTTGTAAAAAGGTTAGTTGGTTTTGAGCTAAATTAAAAATAAAAAGTCAAAAATTAAAATGACAAATCAAAATTCAAAAATAAGCTCAGAAACAAAGTTCAAATGACAAAGCTCAAAGTTCAAATAAAGTTCAAAACTCAAATGATTAAAACTTTTGACATTCATTTGGCATTTGGGTTTTGGCATTTTGAAATTTTTTAATGACAAACCAGAAGAAGCTTGTGGAGTTTTTGGAATTTACGCGCCCAGCGAAGATGTTGCTAAAATTACATACTACGGACTTTACGGGTTACAGCATCGCGGACAGGAAAGCGCGGGTATTGCTGTTTCTGATGGAAGTTCAATTTTAGTGATAAAAGATTTAGGGCTGGTTTCGCAGGTATTCGATGAGAATAAACTAGCCAGTCTTTCGGGTAAGATTGCGATAGGGCATACCAGATATTCTACAACTGGTTCTACTGAATGGAAAAATTCTCAACCAATTTATAAAACATATGAATCAAGGGCTATTGCGATTGCTCACAACGGGAACCTGGTCAACGCAAAAGAATTATATCAGAGATTGAAGAAAGGCGGTAAAAATAATCTTTCTTCAACAAGCGACAGTGAAGTAATTGCGGAAATGATTGTTAGTTCAAATGCGTCTTCAATAGAAGAAGCGATAAAGGAAGTAATGCTTAAAATAAAAGGAGCTTACTCATTGGTGATTTTGACAGAGGATAAATTAATCGGTGTCCGTGATCCTTACGGTATCCGTCCTCTTTCAATCGGCAAATTAGGCAGCAACTACGTTCTTTCTTCTGAAACAGCGGGGCTGGATATAGTTGGCGCTTTATTCGTAAGAGAGGTAGAGCCGGGAGAAATAGTGGTAATTGACAAAGAAGGTTTGCATTCTCATACAGGTTTGCTTCTGGCAAAAAAATCTCTTTGTGTTTTTGAGTTTATCTATTTCGCGCGGCCTGATAGTTATCTTTATGGGCAAAATCTTTACCATGTTCGCAAGACAATGGGAATGAAGCTTGCCGAAGAAGGCCCGGTTGACGGGGATTTAGTGATTCCGGTGCCTGACTCGGGAAATTCTGCGGCAATTGGTTTTGCTGAAAGATCAGGAATTCCATTCGGTGAAGGTCTGATTAAAAACAGATATATTGGAAGAACTTTTATTCAGCCAAGTCAGACAATTCGTCAGCTTGGGATAAGGTTAAAATTAAATCCTTTAAGAGACGCGATTGCCGGCAAACGGCTGGTTGTTGTTGATGATTCAATTGTTAGAGGAAATACCAGCAAGAAGATTGTTGAAATTTTAAAAGAAGCCGGGGCGAAAGAAGTTCATATGAGAATTAGTTCTCCTCCGATTAAATGTCCCTGTTTTTATGGGATTGACACACCAAGCAATCAGGAATTAATTGCTTCAACCAAGTCGGTTGAGGAAATAAAAGAATTTTTGGGACTTGACAGTCTTGTTTATTTAAGTTTAAAAGGAGTTGTAGAGGCAACAGGATGTTCTTACGAAGATTTTTGTTGCGCCTGTTTTGATGGCAGATACCCGATTGAAATTCCCAAAGATTTAAAAATAAGCAAAGATATGCTTGAAGAGGAGGACGAGAAAGTCTTTGAAAGAGAAGGTCACTTATAAAATAGCCGGAGTTGATATAGAAGCAGGAAACCGTGCAGTAGAATTAATAAAAAATGTTGTTCGGTCTACTTTTCGTCCTGAGGTCTTAACTGATATCGGGGGATTTAGCGGACTTTTTTCTTTGGATAAAAATAAATATACAAATCCGGTTCTTGTTTCATCCACCGATGGTGTGGGGACTAAATTAAAAATTGCCCAGATGATTAACAAGCATAATACTATCGGAATTGATCTGGTGGCAATGTGCGCAAATGATATAATTGTTCAGGGCGCGGAGCCGCTCTTTTTATTGGACTATCTCGCGGTGGGCAAATTAGTCCCTGAAACAGTCGCGGCAATCGTTGAAGGCATCGCGGCTGGATGCAGAAAAGCCGGCTGTGCTTTGCTGGGCGGTGAAACGGCTGAAATGCCCGGTTTTTATAGTGAGGATGAATATGATTTAGCCGGTTTTGTGGTTGGTGTGGTTGAAAAAGACAAAATTATAGACGGATCCAAAATAGAAGAAGGAGATAAAATTTTAGGAATAGCCTCTTCTGGTCTTCACAGTAATGGTTATTCAATGGTAAGAAAAGTTCTTTTGGAAGACGCAGGGATTAATCTTATGGATGTGCCTCTTCAGTTTGAAACAACTCTTTCTGATATTGTTTTAACGCCAACGAAAATTTATGTCAGGTCAATTTTGGATTTAATTAACAATTGTAATGTTAAAGGACTGGCTCATATTACCGGCGGAGGAATAACCCAGAACTTATCGCGCATTTTACCGGATGGATTGGATGCTTTTGTAGAAACAAAATTATGGACTATTCCACGAATATTTAATTTAATTCAGGAGCTTGGCAATGTGGAAACAAGTGAAATGTTCACCGCTTTCAATATGGGAATAGGTATGATTGCAGTTGTTTCCCAGTCGGAAACAGAAAAAGCAAAACAACTTCTTGAGGCAAGCGGCGAGAAAGTTTATCTGATTGGGGAAATAAGAAGCGGAGAAGGAGCAGTAAAGTATGACTGGTAGAAAAAAAACCAGAGTCGCGGTTCTTGTTTCCGGGAGCGGAACAAATCTCCGGGCAATAATAAATGCTTCAGAAAAAGACGAAATTAACGCTTCTGTGGTTGTTGTAATCAGCAATTGTGAAGATGCGTTTGCTTTAAAGCGGGCAGTAAAGCATGATATTCCAAACTATTTTGTTGATTTAAAAGAGTTTGAGTCAAGAGATAAATACGAAGAAGAAATTGTTAAGATATTAAAAGAACATAAAGCGGATTTAGTAATTCTGGCTGGTTATATGCTTCTGGCCGGTCAAAAACTTATCAATGAATTTGAAAATAAAATTATGAATATTCATCCCGCGCTTTTACCTTCTTTTCCGGGCACCCATAGCGTTAAAGATGCTCTTGAATATGGTGTGAAAGTAAGCGGATGCACAGTTCATTTTGTTGACGAGGGACTGGATACAGGACCAATTATTTTACAAAAAGCAGTTTCTGTTTTGGATAATGATACAGAAGAAACCCTTCACAACAGAATTCACGAAGTTGAATACGAACTTTATCCTGAGGCTATTAGGCTGTTTTCAGAGGGCAAGTTAAGAATAGATGGCCATCGGGTAAAGGTTATGTCTGATGAAGAAATGTAGGGCAGGGCTTTAGCCTTGCTGTCATTCTGAGCCTTTCGCGTTCTGTCATTCTGAGGAGCGAAGCGACGAAGAATCTGTTTTTGCTAAAACTATATTGGGAGGTTTAAATGAAGCAAGTTAAACTTAATGAAGATATGAAAAAAAAGGTTAAAATTAAAAGAGCGCTGGTGAGTGTTTCAAACAAAGATAAAATTGTAGATTTTTGCTGGAGATTGAGTGAACTTGGAATAGAAATTATTTCAACTGGCGGAACCGCGAAGACCTTAAGGGAAGCTGATATTCCAGTCAAAGGTGTTTCAGATATCACAAAGTTTCCGGAGATGCTTGATGGAAGAGTAAAAACACTTCATCCATTTATTCACGGCGGAATTCTTGCTGATAGAAGCAAGGAAACACATTTGTCTCAATTAAAAGAACAGGGCATAGAAGAAATAGATATGGTGGTTGTTAATCTTTATCCTTTTGCCCAAACCATTGCCAAAGAAGATGTGACTTTAAAAGAGGCAATTGAAAATATTGATATTGGCGGACCAACAATGATTCGCTCCGCGGCAAAGAATTTTAAAGGAGTAGCGGTCATTGTTAATCCGGAACGTTACGAGAAGATTCTGAATGAATTAAGAGACAACAATGGATCACTTTCAGTTGAGACCAATTTTTCATTAGCCAAGGAAGCCTTTCAACACACAGCAGAATACGACACAGTTATATATAGATATTTATATGGTGAAGAAAATGATTTTCCGTCTAGATTAAATCTCAGTTTTGATAAAATTCAGGATTTGAGATACGGGGAGAATCCTCATCAACGAGCCGCATATTATCGTGAGCTAAACGCTCCGGAACATGCTTTGGTTTCAGCTCAACAGCTTCATGGAAAAGCGCTTTCCTTTAATAACATTCTGGATCTTGATGCAGCGCTTGGTTTAGTTAGAGAGTTTACCGTTCCTGCGGCGATAGTAATTAAGCACACTAATCCTTGCGGAGTTGCTCTGGCGGACGATTTATTAACAGCCTACAAGCGCGCCCATGCCTGTGACCCATTATCTGCTTTTGGTAGTGTTATTGGGTTAAATAGAGTTGTTGACGCTGAGTTGGCAAAGGAAATTTCATCAACTTTTATCGAAGCCGTTATTGCTCCGGCTTATCTTGAAGAGGCGCTTGAAGTTTTAACCGCGAAGAAAGATATCAGACTTTTATATATTGGCGAGGGAAGAAGCGCGGATAATTCTGAGAAAGATATAAAAAGAGTAGATGGAGGCATACTTCTTCAGGATAAAGATAAAGGTGTAGATGACAGGTCTGCGATGAAAGTTGTCACAGAGAGAATTCCCACTGATGATGAATGGGGCGATCTTTTATTTGGATGGCGGATTGCAAAACATGTTAAGTCAAACGCAATTGTTTTAGCTAAAGAATTGCAGGCAGTGGGAGTTGGCGCTGGACAAATGAGCAGAGTTGTTTCAGCCGAGATTGCCGCAAAGAAAGCGGAAGAAAGAGCAAAAGGTTCAGTGATGGCTTCTGACGCCTTCTTTCCTTTCAGGGATGGGATTGACGCGGCAGCAGCGGTTGGAGTAAAAGCAATTATTCAGCCCGGCGGTTCAATTAAAGACGATGAAGTAATTGCGGCGGCAAATGAGCACAATATCGCAATGGTGTTTACCGGAAAAAGACATTTTAAGCATTAACCAACAATCTCTTTGAATTCCCATTTTTTTTGACAAAGCCCGTTAAATTTGTTATCTTCTTTTCTGTTGCTACTTTATTTTTTTGGTATGATTTATGGTGTATTTATGGGCCGTTAGCTCAGTAGGTAGAGCACCGGACTTTTAATCCGGGTGTCGAAGGTTCGATCCCTTCACGGCTCACCAAGTTTTAATGATACGCCCCCATCGTCTAGAGGCCTAGGACACGGCCCTTTCAAGGCCGCGACGGGGATTCGAATTCCCCTGGGGGCACCATTCTAGTTTCAAGTTGCAGGCTGCAAGTTGCAAGCAAGATAGCAATGATTGAAAGGAACTATTGGTGGAGAATGGATACGAGCGCTTGGAAGTTTATAAACGAGCAATGGAATTATCTTTGGTGATTCATAGAATCTCGTTAGATTTTCCCAAGCACGAGCTTCACGAATTAGGTTCGCAGGTAAGAAGATCATCGAAATCAATAGCTACAAACATAGCTGAGGGATATGGTAGAAAATATTACGAAAAGGATTTCAGGAAATTTTTAATTAATGCGTTAGCCTCAACGGATGAAACTAAAGTTCACTTGGATTATGCTTGTAAATTGGATTACATATCTAAGGAAATATTTGAAAATCTTGAAAAGCAATATCAAATATTAGGTCGCCAATTAAGCGCTTTTATAAAGACTTTTTGACTTCTTGTTCCGATTTTTATATATTTATATTTGCTATACTTGAGACTTGGAACTTGATACTTGTTTCCAGAAGGGCGATTAGCTCAGTTGGGAGAGCATCTGCCTTACAAGCAGAGGGTCGGCGGTTCAAGCCCGTCATCGCCCACCATTAATTTAATAGTATAGGATTTTCAACTTCCTGTTTTCCTTATTGCCCATTTGAAAAATGGGGCTGTCGTTCAGCGGTTTAGGACATCGCCCTGTCACGGCGAAGATCGCGGGTTCGAATCCCGTCAGCCCCGCCATTTGAAGCGAGATATAAAGAATAAGATATGAAAATAATTAAAGATAAAATTTCAATTACAGAACTAAGAAGTATAGCTCAGGAGATATTCGGCAATTTAGTTAAAGCAGTGGCTGATGTAGAAAAGGAAATGATGGTAGTTGGTGGAGAGTTGCATTCAGACGAAGAAGCGTTGTTAATTGAGAATGGTTCAAAGCAGCAAGATTTATGGGGGATAAATCTATATCCCGAGATTGATAGCGATGATTGGATTGAATTCGATTCGATGATAAATTTAAAACCATCACAGGGCAATCGTAGTCGTGGAATCGATAATCCGGAAATTAAAGAAAGAATAATTGAAATTGTTAACAGGTTAATTGAAAGATGAAATATCAACATAAACAGTTGTCGCGTGGTCGCTGGTTCGAATTAACTTTTTTTGAGCAGATGGCAAATGTTGGAAGTGAAGTTGAGCGGGCGATTCTTTGGAGAGATAAAAATAATGATTATAGCTTTAAAGCCATTGAACGCGCTCTGGAACTTCTGGATTTAACGATCTCTGATATTAAAAACAGGATACGCTTAAAAGAATTAACTCGTTTGCGTGAAACATTAGTTGACTACTTTTATTTTGATAACCAATTTTCTTCCTCTGACAAACTCTGGCGAAATTATTTTTATGCTTTCTCCTTTGCTTCACGGTTAAACAAATAGTATAGTTATGAAAGCAGACGTCCCCTATGCGACACTGACAAAAATTGAAACGGGAGTAATAAAAAAAGCCTTCAGTGTTTTTGTTATGGCTAAAACAGCCAAAGCGCTAAACATTACATTGGATGATTTAATTAAGTAAAAACTATGGGACTAGATAATTTTCAAAAAAATTTATTGAAACACACAGAGGACTTTCGTAAGGTTTTAGCTACGCCTTCGGGAGATTGGTCAGTTAAAGGTTTTATTGATGTTGCTAAAAACATCTACACGATTTCTGTTGATACAAAAGTTGTTTCAAAAATTATTGAGTTGATGATGTTTCCTGTTCTGCAGAAATTTGCGAAGGAGAATGGCCTTGAAATGCATTTTTGCACGGAGCAAAATCATTATCCTGATGTTACTTTCATAACAAAAGACAAACAGAAAATAGCCCTTGACTTGAAAAGCACTTATCGGAAAAATCATGACGTAGTTTCCGGTTTTACTCTCGGCGCTTTTACGGGTTATTTTCGCTTCAGAGATTCAAAGAAAAATATAACTTTTCCTTACAAGGAATACAGCAAGCATTACATTTTAGGCGTTATTTATACCCAGCAAGAAGATCTGATTGACGAAAACAGGGTTTATACAATTGATGATCTCGAAGAAATTTTATCGGTGGTTAAAGATTTTGATTTTATTGTTCAGGAGAAATATAAAATTGCTAAAGATCGCCCCGGAAGCGGAAACACGAAGAATATTGGTTCTTGCGTTAAAATTTCAGAGATCAAAGAAGGCACAGGACCATTTTCGAAATTGGGCGTAAAAATATTTGATGATTTTTGGATGAATTACATGACGATGGAAATGTCGCGAAGTGCGAAACTTAGAAAACCGCCATATGCAAACTTAAAAGAATACCTGAAATATAGGAATATCAAAAATGTCTAACGTTATGACTAAAGCAAAACAACAATCTCAAATTTTTAAGGACTTGCCTGCCAATAAGGCCGGTGTTTTGCCGTCAACCCGCTATCAGGGAAGTAAATACAAAATTTTAAAGTGGATAGACTATTATACAAAGGATCTAAAATTTGATTCCGTCCTTGACGCTTTTGGCGGCACCGGTTGTGTTGGTTACATGTTCAAAAAAAACGGCAAACAGGTTTTTTATAATGATTCTTTGAAATTTAATTATTATGTTGGGCTTGGAATAATTGAAAACTCCGAAACAATACTAAATGACGACGACATTGATTTTATTTTACAAAAACACAAAGAAAATAAATACTCAACTTTCATTTTTGACACTTTCCACGACATTTATTTTACAGACGAAGAAAACAAATGGCTCGATGTCGTTATTGCAAACATTGGTCAAATAAAAGATGAATATAAACAAGCATTGGCTTATTATGCGCTTTTTCAAGCGTGCATAATTAAACGACCATATAATTTGTTTCATAGAAAAAATTTGTATATTAGAACAGCGGAAGTAGAGAGAAGTTTTGGAAACAAAAAAACTTGGGATACGCCGTTTGAGGATCATTTTAGAAAGTTTGTCGCAGAAGGAAACAATGCTATTTTTGATAACGGAATGAAAAACAACGCTTTTCATTCGGATATTTTTGATTTAGATTTTAAAGCTGATTTGGTTTATATTGATACGCCGTATATTTCCGCAAAAGGCGTCGGCGTTAATTATTTTGATTTTTATCATTTTCTTGAAGGTATTGTTTTTTATGATCAATGGCCTAATTTGATTGACGAAAAATCAAAACATAAAAAAATTAAAAACGGCAAAAATGAGTGGTGCAATAAGGGCAAGATACACCATGCTTTTGAAAAATTATTTGAAAAATTTAAAGATTCAAATTTGGTTGTTTCCTACCGAGACGATGGAACTCCAACAATTGACGAATTGGTAAATATGCTGAAGAAATATAAAAAATCTATTGAAGTAAAAAAACTTGAATACAAGTATGTTCTGAGCAATGGAAGCTCAAAAGAAGTTTTGATAATTGCAAAGTGATTTTATAAAATTAAAAACAGTCAGATTAAAAAATTTCAAAAGATTTGATGACCTAACAATAAATCTTGGAGATAATCCAAGGAAAATTATTGCCTTGGTCGGACCAAATGGCTGTGGGAAAAGCAGTGTTTTTGATGCTTTTGAAGAAAAACTGAAAGATTACAAAAGAGCAAGCCAAAACGAGCATGCTTCTTATTTTTCAAAATTATGGCATTCAATTTTTCCAAACAAAAAACAGGAAAGCTACAACAAGGGTGAATCAATAACCATAACCAAAGAAGACGGGACGGCTAGTTTTGACAAAAAAAGTTTTTATATCAGATCGGCATATAGATTTTCCCTGTTGTGTCTCAAGAGCATTTTTAATCATTAAGACAAAGCGGATAAATCTCAAATACTTATTGGCAATCTTAAATTCAAAATTAGCAGATTATTGGTTGCTACATAAAGGCAAGCGTCAAGGAAATTTGTTTCAAGTTGATAAGAATCCAATAAGGACTATTCCGATAAAACAAATTAATCAGCAGAATGAAAAACGATTTACTATTTTAATTAATAAAATTTATGAAACTAAAAAAAGTGATTCCAAAGCTGATATTTCAGAATATGAGAAAGAAATCGACCAAATGGTCTACAAGCTTTACAATCTAACTCCCGAAGAAATAGCAATAACAGAGAAGAGCTATGAAAAATAATCTAAGAAATTTTATTAATAAATGGGTCACTGCATGGCAAAAGTATAGATTGCAAATTCTTGTAGGGATTAGTTTTTTAGCTGGTTTGAAATTGGGATATATACTTGGTTTTTTCAGAGTACATAATTATTTATCAATTAATTTTCTAGAGATTAATATAAATCTTACTTGGTTTTCGAAAATAACTCCAAATCCTACTTTTTTATCAGACGTAGCTGCTTTTGAAGCAATAATAATTGCATTCTTGGTTCCTTTAAGTATTGAGATAATCTCAAAAATATCAGAAAGGTATAATTCTGATGTTATTACAAGAGTTTTTGAAAGCGGATTGTGGAATAAAACTCTACCTCCTTTCTTATTAATAAATATTGTAGCTGCTATCTTGCTACGCTTTTTGGTGAAAGATAACGCTGATTCCCTGATATGGAAAATCACTGCATGGATAGTTATGCTTATGTTCCTTTATATTGCTTTTGCAATTTGGCGTATGATTCTTCGAATTAAAGCATTTATGGGTGACACAAAACACATAGTCAATCAATTGAATAAGGATGTTAATAAATCTCTTGAATAAAAAAAATATTACCGCAAAACAAAATTTACTTATTCAATCCCTAGAAGGTATCGGGGACATTTTAGTGTATGAAGCAAAAAGACAGAAAAATAAATTAGTCTTGGATGGATTACAAATGATTAGTGACTCTGTTAAAAAAATCTTTAATATACAGAAAAGCGAGCCTGAAAGATTTGAGCAGTTAGTAGTCAGCCAAGATTTTCTTGAGCTTTATCAAAAAGATAAGGAAGAAGCGCAACTTCGACTTACGTTTGATCCAGAAAAATATTTAATTAGTTTCTCTACTGCGATAAATCAAATTATCCGTATTTATGAATCTGCAATAGAGACTCAGAACAAAGAAGTTAGTAGATTTGCTGTTTATCATATTAATTGGATCCTTAAAGCTCTTGCTTTCGAGAAAGACAATAGGTTATTTATCGAACAAATCTTACGAAAATTGGCACAAATTACTAGAACCGCAATAAAAAACAACGACGATTCAGCCTATTCCGCTGCAATTCATTGGTACACAGATATAGTTTTTAATAGATTTACCCAGAGCAAATTTCAACTTAGTTACATTGATTTATTTGATAAATATTTTTTTGCAAATATCAATTATATTGTTTCTCAAAACCAGGAATCTCTTTTTCATGCTCTTGTTTCTTCACTGATTGACGGTGTTGATTTTTCCTACTATGACAGAGGTAAAATTTGGGATTATGGACACATAATCCTAGAGGACGATTTACAAAAATATAATAAACTAGATAAAGAATATGGTATTGAAAAAAGAATTCGTGAACTTGCTCATTCAGAAAACGAATTAGACACAAAAGAGAAATTAGACTCCTGGCTGGATAAGTTAGATGAATTAAAAGAAATAATTGAAACAAATTTAACTGATTCTCAAACAAAAGAAGCTAAAGAGCTAGAAAAAAAAGTAAGAGATTTTTCAATATCTCAATTCAAATATAACAATCTTCTCGAAGTTGTTTTTGCCATCGGTGCTTACTGTTTATTTAAACAAAAACCCTCGTTAATTAAGCACCTTTGGCAATATAAACAGCCGCCGGACTCTGATGCTCATTGGATTGGTCATGACATAATCCCTGAAACCCTAAATCAAGTTATCCAATTTTATTTAAGAAAAGAACTTTTTGAAAGAAAGTTAAATTTTTTGGAAGGGCATCATGGAAGCGAAGTTTACTATAAGAAATACTTTTTGCTACTCCTTGCTCGTGTATTGCAAAATATTCGTTCTTATGAGAATGATGATAAGTATCCCCAAATTGAAGACTATCAACTTCCAGATTTAAACATTTATCGATTATCTGATTTAGGTGATTCAGCAGATGAATTCATTCAACTTGCAGATAGTTTAAAGAATGAAAAAAACCTTCTTTTCGAACTTGGATTTGATGTCGGAAAAATAGATGAACTTTTTGATAAGAAATTGATTAGTTTCTTACAAAAAATCAAAATTGAATCAAATAAGCAAATTTCAGCAAAGCATAAAAAAGAAAAAATAAGTCCTAATAAGGTCGAGGAATTTAAAGAAGATGTACTAAAAAGTTTCCATAAAGTTGTTATTATGCGAGATATATTTGTGAATTAGGCATTCAACGAAGATTCATATTTACTTGAACAAATTTCAAATCAATGTGATGAAATTGAGCAGAATGAGTTTGATGATGTTCTGGAAAAAATTGAAAATCCTAAAAATATTATTTTATTTGCAACGAATGTTTCTCTTTGGGAATTCTTTGAAAATAGTGAAAATTACAAGCCAAAATGGCACAAGAATGCCGATAAGCTTGATGTTAAAGGATTTTCTGGCTGGTATGAATTAAAAGGTGAGTCAATACCGGTTTTTCAAACTCATCATAGAATTATCGATAAACAGATATTAATTCTAAATAAAGAAAAATCAGGTAAATTGATACAGCATTCACCTTTAAATAAAGGAGAGAATAAAGCATTAGTTAGAGATATATTCTATATAAATATTCAAACTTTTTCTAATAACTCTAAACTGATGGAAGAATTTATAAAAAAACCGCCCGAATGGTTAAAAAATATTGGCTCCGAACAGGAACAACGCGATCATCTTGAAGAAAGTGCATTAATTCACATTTTTGAGAGATTTGAGTATAATAAACCTAAAGATTTTGAAGGATATAAATTGACTTTGAAAGATTAACCCGTCCACTACTTAATTTGAGATCACACTGCCCGAAAGGTACAATCTTAGTGCCCGGACACCCAAAAAGCGTTGCGTCAACGCTTTTTTATAAACCAGAAAAAGGAAAAAACAACGAAAATGAGAAAAAGTATTTGCCAGAAGGTTTAGTTAGTATATAATGTGATTGGTTAGTAACTAATAAAAGGTACTATATGGTTATGAAAAGCACAATTTTATCTAAAAAAGACTTGGAAATCTTAGAAAAGATTATTCTTCACTCTGGCTACATTGCTTACTTTGATTCCATAAAAGAGCTTTTTAAAGATGACTATTCCTATGAAGAAATAAAGAAGAGAATCAGTTTTTTGTCAAAAAGAGGCTGGCTTGTAAGAATCAAAAGAGGAGTATTTGCTGTAGCCGGTTTGGAATCCCATAATTTTGCCAATATTTCGCCTTTAGTTATTTCTTCTATTTTTGTTCCTGATTCTTATGTTTCTTTTGAATTTGTCTTAAATCACTATGGTCTTTTTGACCAGCTTCCTCAAAAAATAATAGCAATTACTTCATTAAAATCAAAAAAGTATACCTTTCAAAATTTAAACTATCAGTTTATTAAAACAAAACCTCAGTTGATTTTCGGGTTTAAAGAAATAGCCGTAAATGGCCAAAAAGCCAAAATAGCGGAACCGGAAAAAGTTATTCTGGATTTTATCTATTTTAGAAATGATACTTACAGTATTGATCTTGTCATAGAAAAACTCAAAGAAAACAAAGATGAATTTGACTTTGAAAAACTTATAAGCTATGGGCTAAAGTATCCTTTATCTGTGAAGCGACGACTGGGATTCCTTTTGGACTCAGCGGGGGTTGAAACAACAAAACTCTATCAAGAAACAAAATCATCTAAGGGTTACAGTAAACTGACTAAAAACTCCCATAAATTTAATGCCAAATGGCGGCTATATTATGAAGATCGATTTGCTCAATAAATCTCAACTTTCCCTTATCAACAAAAACAATTTTCGCTATCCTTTGGCTATCGCTATCCATGAGAATTTGTATTATAGAGAAGAACTTTAAAAGAAGAACTGGAGAAACATTTAGAAAAAGTTTTGTTTGTTTTAGAATCTGTATAATACTTATAATTTCTAACGTACACCGTGGTCGTGGAATTGATAATCCAGAAATTAAAAAAAGAATAATTAAAATTGTTAACAGATTGGTTAAAAGATAAATTATCAACATAAGCAGTTGTCATCTGGCCATTGGTTTGAATTGACCTTTTTTGAACAAATGGTGGCGAAATTATTTTTACCCGTTTAATCATGCCGCAAGATTGAATAAATGATATGACTGAAGTTTCGGTATATTGATTATCAACAAAGCTAAATAAATTACTGAAGTGGCATTTTTTAAGCCTATTTTGCGAAATAACATTCCGATACCCAAAAACAACCGGCGTGTTGCCTCATTTAAAAATGTACTCCAAATGAGTATTCGTTGACTCATTAGAAATGTACTTGAAAGCAGATGTCTTTATCAACTCCTTTTCTTTTAATTCTTTCTTCATTTTATTAACTTTTAAAAGTTTATCCTGAAGTATG
>JACQXZ010000077.1 GCA_016208465.1 Actinomycetota bacterium | reverse complement strand
TCACAAGGACAGGTGATTGGTAAACTGGCTGTAACAGGTGATATTTCATCACCAGAGACTCATCTTCATTTTGGAATTAAAGATGAAAATGGAAATCCGGTTGATCCTGAGAAATTTCTTCCTTCCCCACCCATTTCTTCTGAAACTTCAAATTCAGCTCCAGTTGAAACATCTGATAACAGCTTGTCTTCAGGAGCAGTGGAAAATTCGGTTGTTGTTTCTGAAAATGTTTCAACTCAGACTCAATCGACAGATTCAGAAGGGAATAATTTAGAACAGGCTCAGGCAAGCGAAGTAAACAATAACGCTGGAGAGATAAGTTCAACGCAAGTTGTATCCCAGCCAAATGAAGATAAGGCATCTCAGGAAACATCAGTCGTTGTAAACAGTTTAGAAGCGCAGACAGTTATTCCTTCTCCACAAGAAGAAAATAAAGTTATTCCTGTGTTGCAAGTAAACGCGGATATTCCTCAGACTAATTCAGAAGCTCCTGTTAATTTTGCTGAACAAAACAGCACGGATTCAACTAACGAAAATATTGAGTTAAAAAATAAAATGAATAATGAGACTGTTGATGTAGTTTTGTCGCAAAAGGAGGTTGTTCCGATTATTCCATCTACGAGATGGGGTAGAGATACCCCGAATGTTATTGTTCCGAAAACAACCTTTACAGAACAGCCGAGACGGCTGTTCTACCGGGTCGTAGGTCAGGCGTCTCAAACCCCTAAGCCTCAATTCGCAAATCCCCTTTCACCCCCCTTTACCAAAGGGGGGATGGGGGGATTATTGTTGTTATTAACAACCTTGGGTATACTTGTTTTCTCGACTGAGTTGAATAAGTTAAAGGGCTATAGGCTAGAGGCGATAGGCTATGGGTCGGTGACATATGCTGCTTGACGCGCTTATTTTATCAATTATCATAGGATGGATTCGCGGCGGAAAACTAGAACGCCTTGATTCTTTTGATTTCAGATATTGGTGGGTAGCTATTCTTGCTTTTGTTTTTCAGCTTGCGCTTCCTTTGGTGGGAAAATCACAATTACTCGGACGCAATTATTCTTTTTATCTCTTAATGGCCAGCTATGTTCTCTTATTTTTTGTAATTGGCGCGAATTGGAAAAACATCTATGTAAAAATTATGGGTCTTGGGATTGGTTTGAATTTTATAGTGATTTTACTTAACGGAGGAATGCCTGTTTCTTTAGGCGCTATGTATAAAATAGGAGGAATCAGCGCAATTGATAAATTAGAGAGAAGCGTTGATTTTGTTCACATTCCAATGAAGTCGTCAGCTCTGCTTAAATTTTTGGCAGATATTATAATTTTCCCCTCGCTTTATCCGCGGCCGGGATTTGCTGTTACCAGTATTGGTGATGTTTTCCTTTCAATCGGAATTTTCTTCTTAATTCAGGAAGGAATGAGTTATAAAGGAAGACATGAAAGAAAGCCACAGGTCGCAAGTCACAGGCCACAAGCGTAGAAAAGCGAAAAGAGCTTGTTGTCAATCTTCTGATATAGTTCTACCTTTAACTTCATTTTAAAGACCTTAACTCCTTTTTTCTTTAAATTCCAACAAAAATTATTCAAATATGATAAAATAAATGTTTATGATTGGGTTAACAAAAGAGGAGATAAATTTATATGTTTAATTTGCTTGGAAGAGCTCTTCGTCTGGGCGAAAACAAAAAATTAAAACAACTTGAAGAAAGAGTTAAAGAAGTAAATGCTTTAGAACCTCAAATCAGCGCTCTTTCAGACGAAGAACTGGCTCGTAAAACTTTTGAATTTAAACAACAATTTGAAAACGGGAAGAGTCTGGATGAGCTTCTGCCGGAAGCATTCGCGGTAGTTCGGGAAGCCGCTAAACGGACACTTTCAATGAGACATTTTGATGTTCAGATTATGGGCGGCATTGTTCTTTACGAAGGAAAAATCGCCGAGATGAAAACTGGCGAGGGTAAGACTCTGGTTGCTACTTTGCCGGTTTACCTTAATGCCATTGAAGGGAAAGGTGTTCACATAGTTACAGTAAATGATTACCTTGCCAAACGAGACAGTGAGTGGATGGGTAAAATTTATCAGTCTCTAGGTCTTAAAGTTGGTTTGATTCAGAACTTAATGGAACCGGAAGAGAAAAAAATTGCCTATTTGGCTGATGTTGTTTATGGAACTAATAATGAATTTGGTTTCGATTATTTAAGAGACAATATGGTGATTGACGCAAATGATATGGTTCAACGCGGACATAATTACGCGATTGTGGACGAAGTTGACAGCATTCTTGTTGATGAAGCGCGAACACCTTTGATTATTTCAGGTCCATCTACTCAGTGGAGAGAAATTTATCAAAGCACAGGCCGGGTTGCTTCAAGCCTTAAAGGAATTGTAATAGCAAAAGAAGACAAAGAAAAAATGGAGTCTTATGAAGAGAAGTACGATTATATTGCTAACGAGAAGGAACACACAGTAGTCGAAACATCAAAAGGTCAGGAGAAAATTGCGCGGACTCTTGGAATCAGCGTTGAGAAATTGTTTGGCGGGGAACATTTCAGCGGGGATGGCACAGAGACATCGCTTCAAGAAGAAGCATTGCTGAATCGTTATCGTAATGCTATAAAACAATCTATTTATGCTCATTCGCTTTACAAAAAAGATCGTGATTATGTGGTGAAAGACGGGGAAGTTTTAATTGTTGATGAATTTACCGGCCGTTTAATGGTTGGCCGCCGCTATAGTCAGGGACTGCATGAAGCGATTGAAGCAAAAGAAAAGGTGAAAATCCAGCAGGAGAACCAGACACTGGCAACAATTACTCTTCAGAATTATTTCAGGATGTATACCAAACTGGCTGGAATGACTGGCACCGCGGCAACTGAAGCTGATGAATTTAAGCATATTTATAATTTGGATACAGTTGTAATACCTCCAAACAAGCCAATGATTAGAAACGATCTTCCTGATGTGATTTATAAAACAGAGGAAATTAAATTTAACTCAGTGATTGAAGATATAGTTAATCGTCACAAAAAAGGTCAGCCGGTTTTAGTGGGAACAATCTCAATTGAAAAGTCTGAAAGATTAAGCAATATGTTAAAACGCCGCGGAATTACTCATGAAGTGTTAAACGCGAAATATCATGCAAAAGAAGCTGAAATTATAGCGCAGGCAGGACAAAAAGGCGCGGTGACCATTTCAACCAATATGGCAGGTCGTGGTACTGATATTGTTTTAGGCGAAGGGATAGTTGATTTAGGCGGTCTGCATGTAATGGGAACCGAACGTCACGAATCAAGAAGAATTGACAATCAGCTCCGCGGTCGTTCCGGACGTCAGGGCGACCCCGGATCTTCGCAGTTCTATCTTTCTTTGGAAGATGATTTGATGAGACTTTGTGGCTCAGATAGGATTGGGTCAGTTATGGAAAGATTGGGTCTTCCTGATGATCAGCCAATTGAGCATT
>JACQXZ010000030.1 GCA_016208465.1 Actinomycetota bacterium | reverse complement strand
TCATAATTGAGATAATTCCCAAAGCCACGTAGGCGGCGAACCCATTTTCATTTCTTAAGAGTTTCAGTAATGACATTTTAAACACCGTCGCTTTTTAAACTCTATTTTCTTAATCTTATATTTGAATCTAAAACATATTCAACAGGCTTTTTATTTACATCCACATCAACAACTAATTTTATTCCAATAAGATTATTAATTATTGTAAAAACCGGAACCTGAGGACTTTTGTTTTTATTGATTATATATTCCGCAATATTTTCCAAAGAACCCAAATTAGCTCTTCTTGTTAGCAATCCTTCTGTACCTGTCTGTAGGGTATAAGTTACTTTAGCGTTATAAGTATAGTCAGCCTTTAGGACATCGGTTGAAAGCTGAGAACTGGTAAAAGTAATTGCACCATTAGCGTTATCCACTTGATATTGTGTTGATGATAGAATTGAATCATTTTTGTAAACAACCGGTGATGCTGAAGATAACCATGGATTGTTAACAGAGTCATAGATTGTATAATTTCCGTTTGGCACAAGTGTTTCCCCAATTACCTGAACTCCTTCAATTGATAAATTATAACTGTCTGTTGGATAATTTGTAGGATCGTCAGTGATTAGCCGGTAACTATTTCTTGCTTCTTTTACTATTCGCAGCATTGCGGATCTCGCATTTTGCTGCGACTCAATTTGCTTATCTCCGTAGCTCCAGATATCTTCTCCTGAAGAAAGCAGAGAATAAAGACTGGATGTTATTATCAACAAAATTGATAAAACGAACATTAGTTCTACTAAAGTAAGAGCTTTTTCTTCTTTAAGTAGCTTAAACCTTGATTTTGCAATAAATTTTGATGAGAAGCGCAGGAATTTTGCTTTTAGGCAAGGAAGACGAAACTTTTTGGCGCAGGCGTACTTATCGTACGTCGAGCACAAAAAAGTTTTGGCTGACACAGCATAAAAGCAAAATAACAAGCTTATCGCGAAATTTATTGCAAAATCAAGGTTAGACATCACAACCACTTCGATCTATATGAAGTTAAAGAAACACTTTTTGTGTTTCCGGAATCATCTGTCCAGGATACAGTAACAGTAATTTGTTTCATATTAGAATCAAATCCTGTGGGTGATGTTACGATTGTCACTGTTCGGGTGAATGTTCTTTCTCCGCTTTCAGGGTTATCAGACGGTAAATTAGCGGCAGTAATGTTGTCGTAAGACATATTTCTAATGGTTTCCATTTTTTGTTGGGCAAAATCAATTGCTACATTTCTGTAAGTGGTTGCTCTCGTATTAAATGTGCCGTTATAAAATATCAACATAATGGGTATTAACGATACCGCGAGCAGGGTAACAGCGCCTAATATTTCCAGCAAAGTGAAACCGTTTTCATTTTTTATTTGTTTTAGCATAAAAACCACTCTCCTCACTGGTAGGACAGGCGTCCCGCCTGTCTTTCATTCTTTGACAGCCGAGACGGCTGTCCTACTGAAGATGAGAAATTACTGTTTTGAATACAACTTGGTCTAATATAATATTTATCGGTAAAATCAGCTTTTGAGGTGAAAATTCACTTTATAAGCCTGTTGTCCTAAGATAAAGCTCCAGTATTTTTTGTCCCCAAAAAATAGATATAAGTGATCCAAAACATAAATATGGGCCAAAGGGGATCAAATCTTTCCTTGTTTTTTTATTCAATATTATTAAAAAAATACCTGTAATTCCCCCCACAATAAACCCAATAAATAAAGCAATTCCGACATAAAATCCCAAGAAAATACCCATAAAACCAGCTAGTTTAATATCCCCGCCTCCCATTCCGCCTTCTTTTATCATTGCAATAATCAGCAAAAATCCGCCTGCCGCTAAAAATCCATAAATTGAATAAACTGGTTTTTGATTTCCGACCAAGGGCAAAACACCGCTTTTTTTACCTAAAAAAAGAAGGATCAGAAATATAAAAGAAGCTATTATAAGAGGAATAATAAGACGATTAGGTATTATTTTGTGCTTTAAATCAATAAATCCTATAATTATCAGAGAAGAAACGAAAAATATACTTAAAAAAAACCTCAGACTTAACCCGAATTTTATAAATAATGCAAAATATAATATACCTGTAAGCAATTCAGTGAATGGATATATAATTGAAATTTTGTTTTTACAGACCCGGCATCTTCCCTTGAGGATTAGATAGCTTAGAAGCGGTATATTGTCCCAAATTTTTATAGGGTTTTGGCAGTTTGGACAGTGAGATTGAGGAAACAGAAGTGATTCATTTCTGGGAATGCGATAAATGCATACATTCAGAAAACTCCCCACTGTAAACCCTAAAAGCAAAAAAAGAAATTTTAAAATAGCCAGGCACCTCGTTTTTTACAATTATTAGTAAATTCGATAGATCAAAGAGTTTTTCCTGTATATTTTAATCTCTTTTGGGTTCAATTCCCCGCAGCTTGCTGCGCGTCGTAGGAATTGCTTTATGTTTCTTGTTGTTGGAATTCAGTAGTCGGTAGTCAGTAGTCAGAAAAATACTAACCCCTATATTTCTATTTGTATTTCTTCTGTCTACTGTATTCTGAATACCTGATACCTCGCAGCTTGCTGCGAGGTAGTTCATTTGAATAAGGTGAGAAGTTATGTGCTAGAGTCTTTATAAACAGCAAAAAGCGGTAAAATAAATACCGCTTTTTGTTTAAATTTTACTAAACCACTATTGATTAATAGGTGTGTCCTCGTGTACAGGTTGCTGACGAGCTTGCTGCATTCAAACCATAAGCACCTTGGAATGGTTCAGTTGGCACTGCTTTAAGATAACCCGATGTCAAAGCGCTAACAGTTGGAGGATAAGCGCTATTCTCTGAATAATACACGCTAATTGCTCCATCCAGTGTTCTTAAGTTGGCTTTACAAGTGTTAAGTTTAGCGCTTTGAGTGGCGCTGGTGAAAATAGGAATTGCTATTGCCACTAATACAGCAATAATTACAACAACTACCATTAACTCGATAAGAGTAAAGCCACTTTCTTTCTTTAAAGCCGACCATGATTTCTGTAACATTTTACTCACCTCCTTGGAAACAAAAAATTACTATTTACCTTCATTTGTAAAAGTATTATCGGTATAAAAAGCCAATTTTTAATATATTTTGAGAACTTCTAAATTACCAAAACGGCAATTTCTTTGACATAAGCCTTCCTCCCTTCAGAAAAAGCATATTGCCAAAATCTTTTCATTTATCCCGTCATTGTCCCAAATATCCTATTTTCATGCTCCTTTGTACCGACTGTTTAACGTATCGATTCCTGTGCAAACGGGAATCCAGTGATTGGATTTCTTTCTATTTTTCTGCCTATTTATCGAAAATCCTTTTTTTATCAAAAATTATTTAACTGCCACTGGAAAATTATGACAATTGATATAAACTACTTAATAGATGTGATTAAGCTAAACATAGGCAGGTATAATGATATTAAAATACCGCCTACAATCAATCCCATAAAGATTATCATTAAAGGCTCTATCAAAGAAGTTAATGCTTCAACAGACGAGCCAACCTCTTCATCATAAAAATCCGCGATTTTTTGAAGCATAGAGTCTAAAGCGCCTGTTTCTTCGCCAACCGCAATCATCTGAATAACCATAGGAGGAAATACTCCGCTTTTTTCCAATGGTTTAGCGATAGTTTCTCCTTCTTTTATACTTGTTCTGATTTTATCCACTGCACTTGAAATAATTACATTGCCAGATGTATTTCCAACGATTTCCAGCGCTCCCAGAATGGGAACACCGCTTGTGATGAGTGTTCCGAAGGTACGAGTAAACTGAGCCACTGCTACTTTTCTGGCTAATGGGCCAATGAGAGGAAGTTTTAATCGGAGAGAATCATAGGCTATGCGTCCACTTTTTGTTTTAATGAGTTTTTTTAACCCATATATTCCACCGAAGATAAAAGCAAGTAATAAATACCAATCATTCTGAACAAAATTACTTGCTGAAATAATTATTTTTGTTGGAAGTGGCAGGTCTCCGCCGATATCCGCAAACATTTTTACGAAAACAGGAACAATAAAAGTTATCATTACAAAAACAATCACAATAGAAAAAACAAACATTAAAACAGGATACGTCATCGCGGATTTTATTTTGTGTCTCAAAGCGCCTTCTTTTTCGAGATGTTCGGCTAATCTCATTAAAACTTCATCTAATACTCCTCCCGCCTCTCCAGCTTTTACCATGTTTACGTATAAGTCAGGAAATATTTTTGGGTATTTTGCTAATGCATTAGAAAGTGTTTGTCCTGATTCAACATCATGTTGCACTTGACTTATTACATTTTTAAAATTTTTATTTTTTGTTTGCTGATGAAGAATATTTAGACAACGAATAAGAGGCAGGCCAGAGGTTATCATAGTAGCAAACTGACGGCTAAAAATAGTTAAATCTTTAAGGGATACTTTTCTGACTTTCTTAAAAATCTTTCCCGCGTAGATACCGCTTTCTGCTTTTTCGGTTACTTTTATTATTAAGTATCCTGATTGTCTTAGTCTGGTTATAACACTCTGAAGAGCATCGCTTTCAATGGTTCCGGTTAATAATTTTCCATCTTTATTTTTAACTCTATAATCAAAAAATGGCATCTACACACCCCTGCACCCCTCTTTTTAGAGGGGAATATTTATTTACCCACTCGCTTTGAGAAAAAACCTCTTTTATATTTAAGTTGAAATAATCAGAATATATAGAAATTGAATATTATATTCCGCTAAACCCCTACAGCCTATAACCTTGAACCTACAACCTATATAGTTATACTTCTACCAAAATTCTTTTTAAATCCTGCTGGTCTACAGCTCTTGATATTGCAGTATTAAATGTAATTTTGCCTCTTCTATATAAATCAGCCAGTGATTGATCCATTGTCTGCATACCGAATTGAGTGCCTGTTTGCATAGCAGTATATATTTGGTGAGTTTTTCCTTCTCTGATCAAATTTCTTACCGCAGGAGTAGGAATAAGAACCTCGGTTGCCACAACTCTTCCAAGTCCGTCTTTGGTTTGTAAAAGCTGTTGGGCAATGATCCCCTGTAGTGATGAAGCTAATTGAATTCTTACCTGTCCTTGTTGATGAGGCGGGAAAACATCTATGATTCTATCTATCGTTTGAGGCGCATCCTGCGTATGCAGGGTTGAAAAAACAAGATGGCCGGTTTCAGCAGCGGTTAAAGCAGCGGAAATTGTATCAAGATCTCTCATTTCTCCAATAAGTATCACATCAGGATCTTGTCGTAATACATATTTTAACGCTGTTGAAAAACTCTTGGTATCCATTCCAACCTCTCGTTGGTTAATTACGCATTTCTTATGTTTATGGATATATTCTATCGGATCTTCTATTGTTATAATGTGATCCGATCTTGTTTCGTTTATTATATTTATAAGCGCGGATAATGTAGTGGATTTCCCACAGCCCGTTGGTCCTGTCACTAAAACAAATCCTCGCGGTTTTTTAGTTAATTCCTCAAGCGCTTTTGGTAAACCAAGCTCGTATATTGTTCTTATCTCGATTGGAATTAAACGAAGCGCCGCGCTTAAATTCCCTTTTTGAAAATAAGCGTTTACCCTAAATCGCGCTTTATCGTCCAACGAATAAGAAAAATCATATTCTAAATTCTTCTCTAAACATTCTCTTTGTTCTCTATTCAAGATACTGCATATAAGTTCTTTTGTATCATTTGGTTTTAATGCAGGATAATTTAACGCGATTAAATCCCCATTCACTCTTATGATTGGTGGTACCTCTGTTGTTATATGTAAATCAGATGCATTTTTATTTAATACCTGAAGCAATAGTTCGTTAAGATTCAATTTTTTCCTCCTGAAATTTAAAAATTTAAACTATAACACGTAAAACTTCTTCGGGAGAGGTTATGCCCATTTTAACTTTCTGCCACCCATCTTCCCTCAAAGTAGCCATTCCTTCGCTGATTGCAACTTTAGTTATTTCGTCATCCGATTTTCTTTCAATTGTCATTTTTTCAATTGTTTCACTCATTCTTAATACTTCATAAACACCCATTCTTCCTTTGTAGCCAGTGTTGTTGCATCTGGGACATCCCTTCGCTTTATGGAAGATTAATTCTTCTCCTTCTGTAAAAGGAAAATTTAATTCTTTTAAGAGCTCCATGCCTGGAGTATATGGCTCTTTGCAGTTTTTACAAAGGATTCTTGCCAGTCTTTGAGCAAGAATACAATCAACTGATGATGAAATCAAAAATGGTTCTATTCCCATTTCAGTCAATCTTGTTAATGCGCCTGCCGCATTGTTTGTATGAAGAGTGCTAAGAACAAGATGGCCGGTTAAAGCAGATTCAACTGCTATCTGAGCTGTTTCTTTATCTCTGATTTCTCCTATCATTACTATGTCCGGATCGCATCTTAAAATTGACCTAAGTCCGCTTGCAAAAGTAAGTCCTGCTTTGACGTTTGTCTGAACCTGATTAATCCCTGCCAATCGATATTCAACCGGATCCTCCACGGTAATTGTGTTTTTTTCGGGTGAATTAAGAACATTTAAAGTAGAATAAAGAGTAGTTGATTTACCGCTTCCAGTAGGACCTGTTACCAGAATTGCTCCATATGGCTTCGTGAAAGATACTTTAAACCTTTCAAGTGTTTTAGGTTGAAAACCCAATTCATCCAGTCCTAATAATGCAGTGCTTTTTTCCAAAATTCTTATTACAATTTTTTCTCCATAAACAGTCGGAAGGGTTGCCACCCTAATGTCTACCGTTTTACCTGAGACCACTAAGCCGCATCTTCCATCCTGAGGAACACGTCTTTCGGCAATATTCATATCAGCCATAATTTTCAGGCGGGAGATGACTCCTGACTGGATTCTTTTAGGCGAAGTCATAACTTCATGAAGAACACCGTCTATCCTGTACCTTATCCTTAAATCTTTTTCCTGAGGTTCTATGTGAATATCGCTTGCTCTGTCGTTAATTGCCTGAGTAATAATGAGATTAACAAATTTAACAATAGGGGCATCTTCAACTACCTTTGCCATTGATTCACTTATTGCTAATTCGGCTTCATCTTCCTCTACATTTGCTGTCACTTGTTCGACTGTTTTATCCATTTTGTAATAGCGGTCTATTGCGGCCATAATACTTGATTCGGAGCTTACGACAGGTTTAATATCAAAACCAGTTACTATTCTTAAGTCGTCAATCGCAAAGACATTGCCCGGGTCAGACATAGCCATAAGCAGTTTTTCTTCTT
>JACQXZ010000061.1 GCA_016208465.1 Actinomycetota bacterium | reverse complement strand
GATTGATTGGGATATAAAAAATGAGAGTATCATTTCACTATTATGATCCGCGTACAATATCGTCTTGGGATAATATGGTCTTTCTGAACTTTCCTGAACTCCCTGCGGAGAATAAAATACCCCAATTTCCCATGTATCCATACATTTTTTCTTTCCTTTTTTTATTTTTTCAAAGCATTTTATATAATTTGGGTCTTCCGCTAAGTCCACAGATTTGATCTCTCTCGATATTGGGACAGGCTCAAGCCATTCATCCTTCCATTTTATTTCATCGTTCTCCACATAAGGCACTCTTACCAGATAAACAGAATCATCTTTGGGTTTAAGCATTTCCGGGTTCTCTTTCATTCTCTTTGATATCTCAATTGATTGATTTAGGGCAAGTGTTAGAAATCTGACGTCTTTTGAGTTTAAATACCATGGGTGAAAACCCGGCGTATAATCTCTGAAAAATGGCCAAGAGTTTTGTCCTCTGAATTTAAGATCAAGTTTTTTTATTATTTCATGGTCATTTTTATCCAAGAATTTTCTATCTTCAAAAGATGCCATTATGCAGTTTTGTACATGCAATGTATCGATACTTTTTGTGTCAACTTCAGCATTGAATATCTTTAGCAATCCATCCAGCCCCTCAGATCCTTTGTAAACACCTAATGCAAAATGTTCACCATTTCTGCCCATAATGCAACAATATCCTATTTCCCTGGTCTCTGGATTTTGGACACCAAATAAATCGCTATCCCACATATAATTCCAGCATTCATTTTGTTTAAAATTTATTGCAGTGTCATATAGTTCTTTCCATTCGTGGACTGTAGGCTCTGTCCCTGCCATATTCAACAACTCCTTTGTTAATCGAGTTAATATGTGGAATATTTACAATCGCTGGTGGTTTATATAATTTCGTCTAACATCGATTCCAGCATAAAAAAAGCCGCCGAAGGCACGAAGCCTGATGCGCTCTGTCAGGCAACGTATGACGCAGGTTGTCAGTCATAATCATATTCTTCTATCCACTCCTGAAACTCATCATCCTCAGCTTCAAAATATGTTTTGAGTCTCGTCTCAAACCATGCGGTATCTTTACACACGTCTTTTATTTCGCTTAAATCTTCATTGGTAATAAAACCTTCATTCTTGAGAAACGTAAAGAATTCAGAGATAGACCTAAGAAAAGATTTGATCGTAGACGTATTAGGATTCATAATTTTTCTAATATACCAATTGCCCAAAAATTTTCTGATGGTATCATCTGAAACCTCTAAAATATTCATCAAATCTTCGTAAACAAAAACATAATTCATTATAAAGTAAGCAGCCATGTCGGTTCGCTTGCCAGCAACGTTCTCTTTTAGCCCTTTGTTTTTCAAATATTCATAAAAATGGTCAAAAATTATTTTAGAGCTTTTCCACTGTTTTTCGTGCTCCTCTTCCGAATTATCCTCCTTGATACATTCAAAATATTCTCTTTTTATCTTTTTCATCTTTTCACCTCAAACCATCTCATCAGCCGAGCAATATGTCGCCATAAACAGACCTCTTGTTTATTAGAGCATCAGCATAACAGGTTAGTAAAACTAAATCATACTTTTTAGACAAAATCAATGTTCAGGAAACATCCAGAAGTTTCATTTAAAGAAACAGCTTTTTTAAATATGAATCAGCTTTAAAAACATCAATTTCTCTAATCGTTTTTTCTCTTTTTAGTTCTTTTACTATCTGAACACCTTTTAAGCGATACTTTTCGCAAAAATATTTCAGGTTTTGAGATATGCTTGAATCACGGATTTTTGCCTCAATCACTTCCACGATTTGATTATTATTTGTGAGACAAAAATCTACTTCCTTTCCGTTTTTTGTACGAAGATATCTCAGTTCAAAATTTTCCCCCTCATAATCAATTTTACCGAAAATATGTTTCAATAGACTTAAGGCTACAAAGTTTTCAAACTTTACACCATCATCCCCAACAACAAGCCCATTATCAAAAAAATATATTTTAGGTTCTTTCAATATAGATCGAGCAATATTTTTTGAATAAGGAGTAATCCTGAAAATTATATATAAAGCTTCAAGTATCTGAATATATTTAATTATTGTTGTCGGTGAAGCATTCACATCTCGCGCAATAGATGCGTAAGATACAGGTGATCCTACTTTCCTCCTAAGAAGTTCAAAAACCATCTCTATTGTTCTGAAATTATGAATTCTCTCAAAATCAAGTATATCTGTACGAATAAGACCATCTATATATTGGTTTCTCCACCGTTTTGCTTCAATTTCGTCCTTTGAAAGAAAAGGTTCCGGGAAACCTCCTCTTTGAATAAACCGTTCAATGTCACTGCTTATTGAATCTTCTTGAAGTTCAGAAATGGAAAAGGGCATCAATCGATGAGTAAGAAATCTTCCGGCTAAAGAATCACCGGTCTGCCTAAACACCTCAAGTCTAGCGCTTCCAGTAACAAGTATTTTGCGATTCTCAGGTTTTGTATCGAATACCCCTTTGAGATAGTTTCTCCACCCCGGCATTTTATGTAATTCATCAAGAATCAATAATTCGGTCGATTGTGTCCATGATTCATCTTTTATGATTTGACGATCTTCAAAACTGTCATAATTCAGATAGGTGGTATTGTCGAATCGTTTCCCAACTTCCCGGGCAAGCCAGGTTTTCCCAACTTGTCTTGGGCCGACTATAAAAACAATTTTTTTATTCAAATCTTTAGTGATGGCTTCGATTTGTTTACGATACATATAGACTATTATACATAAAAATGGAAGATAGTCAAGACTATTTTTCAAAATTATGGAAGATAGTCAAGCTGACTTTTGCCCATAAAAAAGAGGAATTATATACTACATCAACTTCTTTTCAAGCCTGTTTAAAATTTCGCTTCCGGCAGAATTTATGCCTTGACTTTTCCAGACATCCAAGCATATCTCCGCCAGCATCTTGCCTAGCGGAGGAGGATTATAAATTAGTCCTTTTATCCAAAACGGATTAAGGGAGATAGGATTATATTTCGGGGATAGATAACCTTTTTCAATTGACAGCTTTTCAAGTTTTGTATGAGGCTGAACCGCCAGAAAAAATATAAACGGTTTAACATTGCCTTTTCCAAATATATCTTCGAGTTTTCGATAAAATTTCAAGGTTTCTATAAGCGTTTCTTTCGTCTCGCCCGGCGCGTTTAAAGAAAAATTAACCAGTATTTCCTGACTGGAATATCCTGCTTTTTTTATAATCTGACAAGCTTTCAAGACATCATCCAAAGAAAAATTAAGTTCTAAGTTATCAATTATTTTTTGAGACCCGGAGGTCAAAGATAACTCAAAAGTTGATATTCCTGAATCAATCATCTTCTTTGCCAGCGAAGGAGTTGTATTTTCAATTCTTATATAGCCACGCCATTCAATTTTAACTCTGCGTCTAATAATTTCATCCAATGTTTCTTCGCATATACCCACTGAGTCCTTATTTGAACAAAACTGAGCATCGGTAAACCAGATTTTTTTAACATTGTATTTTTTGTTTAACATTTCTATCTCATCAGCAATTGCCTTGGGTGACCTGTTTCTAACCTTTGTTCCCTCTATAAATCTATATAAACAAAATATACATTTCTGAACACAGCCTCTTTTGGTCTGAATCCCGACAAAATCCGATAAATATTCTGAAAATTGAGGAAAAATTGAGGAAATATAATCATAATCAATTGCTTCAAGCTTGTCTCCATCCAAAAACGATTTCTCATCACCTTTTATAATTTCATTACCCTTCTTAATCACTACCCTGTTTTTGAGAATATCCTCTCCTTTTACAAGCCTTGAAACAACATCTTCCCCTTCACCTACAACGCCAATAGTGCCATCGGGACATTTGTTAATTAACTGTTCAGAAAAAACACTAAAAGCAGGTCCGCCCAGCAGTATTTGTTTTTGAGGATATTTTTCCTTGATAAGATTAAGGTAAGATAAATTCTCTTTTATTACTCCCTCATACTTAATAAGCCCCTTAAGCCCATCAAAAGAAGCTCCGATTCTTTTTAAGACACTTGGCGAGTAATAAAACTGGATTGCTTTTTGAAAAGAAACATCTTCTTCGTGAGGGGCAAAAATCTGAACATCTCTCCACGAAAAAGCTATAATATCAGGATTAAACGATCCAACTTCATCTACCAGTAAATCGGACCGTTTATTTTTGTCTGTTAATGATAAATCAATAATTTTTTGTTTAACCTCCGGATTATGCTTATAAACATAATCCGCAACCATAACAACTCCGCCGGGATATATCTTCTGGCATGGAAGTCTGACGTATAAAATAGACTGCATATTACTTTACCCCGACATGAACCGCGACAATTCCGTCTGTTAAATTAAAATATTTTACGTCTTTAAACCCCACGGTCTCCATGATCTTTTTCAATTCTTCCTGCGGAGGAAACGCCCTTATTGATTCGGGTAAATACTGATATATTCCTATCCGATCTTTGGCTAAAATTTTTCCAACATTGGGAAGCAAAGTAAATGAATAAAAGTCGTATAATTTTCTAAAAAATCTGGATTGGGCTTTTGAAAATTCCAGACAAACAAAACGTCCTCCCGGCTTTAATACGCGTCTCATCTCGCTAAGCGCTTTTTCTAAATGAGCCACATTTCGCACGCCAAATCCAACTGTAACAGCATCAAAACTATTGTCAGGAAACTTTAAGTCTTCCGCGTTTCCTACTACAGAAGTAATTTGTTTTTCAAGACCGTTCTTTTCAACCTTATAATCCCCAACTTTAAGCATCTCTTCATTAAGGTCAAGCGCGACTACCTTGCCTTTACTGCCAACTTTGCCTGTCAGATAAATAGCAATATCCTGAGTTCCTGAACAAACATCAAGAGCTGTGTCACCTTCCTTTAGTTCTGTTTTTGACACCGCGAAACGTTTCCATGAATAATGCAATCCTAAACTAAGCACACTATTTAGTAAGTCATATCTCTTTGCGGCAGATGAAAACATTTCCTTAACGCGTTCTTCTTTTTCAGTTACCGGAATTGGTCCTTCCATTTAATCCTCCAGTTTAACAAGTTAGGCTCACTTCGTTCGCTAACTTGAATTGTAAATTTTAAATTGAAAAATGCAAATTGAAAAATAAGGATTACCCATTTTATATTTTGCATTTTAAAATTTGCAATTTTCATTTTGCAATTATAGGAATTTCATC
>JACQXZ010000068.1 GCA_016208465.1 Actinomycetota bacterium | reverse complement strand
TTGATCCGCCGGTAGAAAAAGAAAGTGTCCTTCTCTCATACTTAATGCCTTCTTCCTTCGCTTTTTGGAGAGCGACACGATAATAATGAGGCGCGCAGGTCGGACGCATCAGCATTTTATCTTCTTCTAGTTCCTTATGGAAGTGCCATGTTAGTATATCTTCGTAATCTTCTTTTGAAATAAGCTCCGCCATTATCTCTTCGCCCCTGCCAGTCGGCACTATCATAAACATATACCAAGCGGTCGCTCCCAGCTTCTTGGCTAACTCATAAACTTTTGGTATGTCTTCCTGATTTCTTTTGGTAAAAGAAGAATTTATGATAAAAGGAATATTGTGTTTTTTAAGAAAATCTATTCCCCTTAATGTTCCTTCAAAAGCTCCTTCCTGATTCCTGAAATTATCATGAATTTCTTTGGTTGAACCATCAAGACTTAAGGAAACTATCTTTATGCCGGATTCTTTCATTTTTTCGCATATTTCATCGGTTACAAGAGTGCCATTGGTTGCAATACACATTCTTAAACCTTTTTGGGTCCCATATTCAGCTATTTCAAACAAATCTTTTCTGAGGAGTGGTTCGCCGCCGGAAAGAACAATGACAGGTTTACAAAAGCTGGCTATATCATCAACTAACTTAAAAGCTTCTTCGGTTGTAAAATCACTTTCTTCTGATTCAAGAGTAGAAGAAGAACGGCAGTGAATGCAATTTAAATTACAGCGTCCCGTTACTTCCCAAGCAATCCATTTAGGAATAAACTCCGTTGCCATAAATTTAACCCCTAACCCGAACAAGTCGGAAATTCCAAGTCTTAATATCCAAATAACAAATAAGCTCCAAATTCCAATGTTTAAATGATCGAAACTCTTTGTTTCGGATTTTGAATTTTACTTAATTGGAATTTGTTTGTTATTTGGTGCTTATCTCAATATTTTGGTACTTAAAATTTCTTGCCAAAATTACACGAATTTGACGACTAAGCGCTTAATAAATAACATTTTTAGACTTTTCCCAAAAATATTATCATATGCTAACAATTTATTCCAGTTTTTAATCACTCTAATTGTCATACCCGCGAAAGCGGGTATCCAGGAAAAGACTGGATTCCCGATCAAGTCGGAAATGACGGTTTAATAATGTCACTGAGATATTATCTGAATAACTTCTGCTTCAATTTTATCTTCTTTATCTCTTTCTCCTTTGACGAAAATCTGAGAACCCTTTTTGATATCATTAATATCCCCTTTTACAGGTTTATCAACAACTGTCTCAGAGGTTAAATTTATCTTCTGTGAGCCAAAACGGGTAGTAATCGTTATAGTGTCAGGGGTAACCTTATCTACTTTTCCAGTTATCAAACCGTTGTTTTGCGGTCTTAAACCAGAATTTCCCTGACGTCCTCCTGCCATCTGTTGTCGTTGCTCAGGGCTCATACCAGCGAACTGTCTCATTCTATTAACCCGATTTTGCGCTTCATAATAAGTCCCAAGCCAAAATGATCCTCCTGCTGCTACTAAAAAAGCAATCACCAATAGAGCAATCATTATTCCTTTATTCTTCACGTATAATACCTCCTTGCTAGTCACAAGTTGCTAGTCACAAGTTGCAAGTTAAAAAGTTCTTCTTCACTTGTGTCTTTGTATCTTGTGACTTGTGACCCCTATCGTATATTTTGCCAAAAATTACACAAATCTACTCAAACCTTAAAGCATCAATCGGGCTAAGTAAAGACGCCTTCCTTGCCGGATAGATGCCGAAAAATATTCCCACTGCCGCTGAAAACAAAAAAGAAAGGAGAATCGAATTAAGTGTTACCACTGTAGGCCATTCGCCAATTTTAGATATAATAAATGATCCCACAACGCCCAAGAAAAGACCAATAATGCCGCCCAGCAAACTTAAGATAAGTGATTCAATTAAAAATTGTGTCAGGATATCTTTTCTTTTGGCGCCGACTGCTTTTCGGAGTCCTATCTCACGGGTTCTTTCTGTTACTGAAACCAACATAATATTCATTATGCCAATTCCGCCGACCAAAAGAGAGATAGCGGCTATTCCTCCTAAAAGCAAGGTTAAAGTGCCAGTTACCTGACTCATTGTGCTTAAGATATCAGCTTGATTTCTGATTTCAAAATCCGCTTTTGAGGGATCGCTAATTTTGTGCCGGGAAAGAAGAAGAGAACTGATTTGAGAAGATGCAAGATCCATTTCTTCTTCATTTTTCACTTGCACACTGATCATCCGCAGGTTATTAGATCCAAAAAGCCTCTTCTGGGCGGTGGGAAGGGGGATGAAGATTGCGTCATCAAGGTTTTGAAACCCTGATTGTCCTTTGAGCTCCATAACTCCAATGATTCGGAAAGGAACGTTTTTAATCTTAATGGTTTTACCAACAGGGTCTTCGCCGGCAAACAGATTTGTTACCACAGTCTGACCCACAACCGCCACCCTGCTCTGCATCTTTTCATCTTCAGAACGGATAAACTCTCCAAAGGCGACATGGAAATTATGGACATCCTGATAATCGGTTATTACACCTTGAATAGAGGTGTTAACATTCTGATTGCCATAAACAACCTGAGTCGAGCTTGAAAACTCAGGAGATACTTTCTTTACCGTGGATATCTCCTTAGCTATAGCCACAGCATCTTCGTAAACAAGAGTGGTTCCCATTCCCCCTGCCTGTCGCGCACCCGCAAAACCTCCTGTGAATTCAGGGGTAACCATCAAAAGATTTGCTCCCAAACTTTGAATCCTGCTGGTTACCGAAACCGAAGCGCCTGTACCAATAGAAATCATAGCTACTACTGCTCCGACGCCAATCATGATACCCAGCATAGTCAGACCCGAACGCATCTTGTTGATTGAAAGCGCCCGCAAGGCTGTTTTTAAACTTTGACGCAAACTCATGATGATTCACTTCCCTGATGAGAATTTGCATTGGTGGTTTTACGATTTGAAACTATCTCATCACCAATAATTTTTCCATCCTGTAGAAAAATAATCCTCTTTGCATGTTCAGCTATGTATCGCTCATGAGTGATCAAAATTATGGTTTTCCCTTGACTATTGAGCTGTTGGAAAATTCCCATTATTTCATCACCAGACTTGGTGTCAAGAGCGCCTGTGGGTTCATCCGCCATAATTATCGCCGGATCATTTATTAAAGCGCGGGCGATAGCTACCCTCTGCTGTTCTCCGCCTGAAAGTTCATTTGGCCGATGATTCATCCTGTCTTGTAACCCTACGGCATTTAAAGCTTTCGCGGCAAGCTCGTAGATGTTTTGTGTTCTGCCTTTTCCATAAGTAAGAGGCAAAATAACATTTTCCAGCGCGGAAGTACGAGACAATAAATTAAACTGCTGAAAAACAAAACCTATTTTTTCGTTTCTAATTTCAGCCAGTTCATCGTCATCCAGTTCTTCCAGATTTATCTCATCCAGCTTGTATAAACCACTGGTTGGATGATCCAGGCATCCTAACAGATGCATCAGGGTAGATTTTCCGGATCCCGACGATCCCATAATAGCCACGAATTCCCCCTTTGCAATATTTAGAGAAACGCCGCGAAGCGCCTGAACTGTACCTGCTCCTATACCATAAGTTTTGGTTAAACTTCCAACTTCGATAAGCATTCTAACGTCCGCCGCCCATTCTGCCCATTCCCGGAATACCAAACCCACCACCGGTTCTTTGGGAATTGCCCTGAGTCTCCTGAGAAGTTCCTGTAAATACACCAACTTCTATTTCGTCGCCTTCTTCCAGACCGCTGATAATCTCTGTGTTGTCGTCGTCGGAAAGTCCCACTTCAACTTTGACATCAGTAGAACTTCCATCAATGACCTTACGAACCACTTTTTGACCACTAACTGAACGAACAGCCAGATTTGGAACAACAAGAACGTTTTCTTTTCTTCCCAGATCAATCTTTAAAGTTGCTCCCATACCCAGTTGAACTTTAGGATCAGGATTATCAATAGAGACAGAGATACTGTAGGTAACAACATTTTGCTCAACTACCGGGTTTGGATCAACACTCGTTACTTTTCCCTTAAACTCCTGATCGGGAAAAGCATCAAGAGAGATGACTACAATCTGACCTTTGCTTACCTTAGGAATATCAGCCTGATCAACTGCCGCAGTAACTTTAAGTTTGGTTAAGTCGGCAATAACGATAAAAGCTGTACTTGAACTACTTGCAGCAGCCGCTGAACCGGAAGCAGCCCCTCCGCCAGAAACCTCTTCTCCTACATTTCCATTAATACTTATAACAACACCATCAATAGGAGAAACAAGAACTGCTTGTTTTAAATTTTTTTCGGCAGCATTATAGTTTTCCTCTGCCTGAGTAACTGATGCCTGCTGGATGGTTTTATCATCAGTGGTAGGTCCTGTCTTTTTAGCTTCAAGCTGAAGTAGTCCACTTTGGTATTGGTCCTCAGCCTGACTCAATTGATTTTTCGCAGAATCGATTTCTGATTGTGCTTTAAACTGAGCAGAGCTTAGATTTTGCTGAGCTGTTTTATACTGGGTTTCAGCAGATATATATTTATCATACGCAGAATCAGCCGTTGATTTTGCCGCATCTATTTCATTTTGCTGAGAAGCAGTGTAATTTGGAAGATGATAAACAGGATGTTCGTATTTCTTAACCAGACTCTCCCATTCCTCTACAGCTTCTTCACGTCTTGAAAGCGCTAAGTCCATATCCCTTTTAGCGTTATCTAGGGCAGTCTGAGCAGAAGTGAGATCCTGAGCAGCGCTTGCTTCGACACTCTGAAGATTCTTTTTGGCATTTTCAAAACTCGCCAGCGCTTTGTTAACCTCAATTTCCTGCGTTTTGATTTCCGTTGGGGTAGATTTCTTAAGCTGACGGAACTGTGCCTTTGCGCTGTTGAGACTTGCTTTTGCTATTTTCAATTCCTTCTGAAGATCGACATCATCGATTTGAGCAAGTTCCTGTCCGGCGGAAACCGAATCACCGACTTTAACATAAATATCTGTCAGCTCACCTCCGCTTTTAAAGTTCAAATCTACTTCGTTTTCAGAGGCAACAGTACCCGTTATAGTCAAGGTTGGCGCAATTTCTCCTTTTGTCACTTTAACTTTTTGCGTCTGATCTGTCTGATCGGATGACTGATTAAAGAAAAACCAGTAACCGCTGAAGGCAATTATGGCTGCAACCAGTATTACTCCTGCTATTTTTGTAAAAGACTGTTTAAGCGCCAAAACAATCACTCCAATCTCAATCCGACCTTAGATGTATTCTATTATGCAAACAAAAACTGAGAGAAAGCTGAAAAATGAGATTGCTTCGCCTTCAGCTCGCAGTGACGGATTAAAAAGAAAAATGAACTACCTCGCAGCAAGCTGCAAGGTATCAGGTATTCAGAATACAGAAGACAGGAGACAGGAGAAATACAAATAGAAATATAGGAGTTAGTATTTTTCTGAATTCTGACTACTGACTACTGAATTCCAACAACAAGAAACATAAAGCAATTCCTACGACGCGCAGCAAGCTGCGGGGAATTGAACCCAAAAGAGATTAAAAAACCCGAATCATTCTAGCCTCAATTTGACCTTTATCATTAGGAGTACCAATAATTACTACCATATCGCCAACTTTAAGCTCGGATACTTTAATGGTTTGGCCAATTTTTGTAATTGTAGTTTTGTCCGAAATAATAATACTCTTTTCTATATCACTCTTACTTTTAACAATAACCACATCTTTATCAATCTTAATTACCTCACCAAAAACTCCATGACCATCAATAAAGTTGCGTCCGCCAAAACCTTTCATAAAACCGCCACGCGGTCCTCCGAAATTCTTATGATAGTATCCTGCCCAGCGATAGGAGAACCTTGCCTTCTGGGTGCCAACAAATATACCAAGGCTAAAAACAGCAATTAAAATCAGAAGCACAGCAATCCCGATAATAATTCCTTTTAATAATGAAGAATCCTTCAGAATATTTTTCTTCGATTTTGTATTAGAAGAGTTGTTGATTTCGTTCTCCATTTAGACAACCCTCCTTTCTCACAACCTAACCTGCGGCTTATGATTAAAAAGTTTCAAACTTTCCCTGTAACGTAAAAAAATACTTAAAATCTGTCTTAACAATACAAAGATGACTAAAGCGCTCGCTAAAGTTGCAATCAGACTTGCAACTGGCAAAGATTCCAGAATAGCTAAAAATAAATCATCAATATAGGAAACAACTGAACCAAAATCAGTAATCATCATTGAGAAGAACTGGTAAGTTCCATTCGTGTTGAGATCATTAATCAACCAATAAGCGGCTCCTAAAAATAAAAAGCCAAAGAAAATCATCCCGGAACCCATTAAAGCCATCTTCATATAAAAACGCCTTGCAAAAGATTTGCGTTTTTCTTTGCCAGCCATAACAATAATTCGATTAGTTAAATCATCCGAGTGATTTACCGTTTCAAGTTTAGAAAACAGTCTGTCAATATCGTCCTGCTTCATAGAATTTTTGCCTCCTTATTTATTAACACAATTAATTTGATAAAAAGTTTCGTTTCATAATGAACTACCTCGCAGCTTGCTGCGAGGTATCAGGTATTCAGAATTCAGCATACAGGAGACAGAAGAAATACGGTTTCGGGTCTCCTCTGTAGCTTATAATCAGCAAACTTTAACTCCTGTTAAAAAACATTGTCAATAAGAAAGAATTCAGAATACAGAAGCCAGTAGCCAGAAGAAATACAAACAGAAATATAGTGGTTGGTGTCTTCTGACTTCTGACTACTGACTACTGACTACTAAATTCCAACAACAAGAAACATAAAACAACTCTTACAACGCGCAGCAAGCTGCAGGGATGGCTCAAGAGAGATTAAAGTTGATTTTGAAGAAAAGATCTAAACAGTTTTTTTTGCACGGAAAAAGTGGATCTTAACCGTACCCACAGGTAAATCCAAAACATCAGCAATCTCTTCAAAAGTAAATTCCTGCGAATAACGCAGAATAACTACGGAACGATATCTAACAGGAAGTTCGAGAATTACCTTCTGAAGAATGCTTTGTAAATTCTTGTGGTCAAATAACTCACTTGGAAGCGGCGCTTGATCAACTATTTTGTCAATAACTGAATCATCTGATACATCTATATTCAATTGAGAAAAATTTGATGATTTTTTCTTTCTGATCCAGTTTAAACACAAATTAGTAGCAATTTTATAAATCCATGGTTTAAAAGGAAGATTGATTTTTGACTTTTCCAGTCTTTAGGGCTCAAGGCGTCTTAAATCTGAAAAATTATCAAAATCTTTATCATATGAATAAAGAGTGTTTATTTCTTTGCTTAACACAACTTCAGCATGATAAGCATCAATAAAATCAATATTATTAGCCGCATATCTATTAATGGCCCGGCGCAAAAGGGGGTTCTCGACAAATTTAATATTTGGTGTATTTAGAATAAGCTTTATATTCTTACAAGTTTCTTCCTTGCGCCAGTTATAAACCTTGCTCAAAACCCATATAATCTCAGCAATAACCAGAGTAGTAGAAAAAAGTTTTATCTCTCCTTTAACTGCTTTTTCAAACAATTTACGGCATCGCTCTGCTTTCTCTTCATTGTCAATAACTAAATATCTTATAAAAATATTAGCATCAACGAAAACTGCATCTCTCACTATTTCATTTCCTTTACTATTCTCTCAGCGATAGCTTTCTTCATTTGTTCCCTTTGTTTTCGAAAATTAACAGAAACCTTGGTTTGTTTCCTGCAAGCATCGAGTATAGTTCCCTTTTCAAAATCTAATACCACTTTATTCTTTTCAATCTTGAATGTAACCCGATCAGCAGATTTAAGCCCAAATTTATCCCGAATCTTCTTCGGAATAGTCACTTGTCCCTTGGATGTAATTGTGGTTGACATAATTTCACCTCTTTAGTATTACTAATTTTAAAGTAAGACTAAAATAATTATACTACTAAATAATAAGTAATACAAATTGTAATATCTAGAAGGCGATTTTTCAACACGCCCTACACGTCTATAACATCAAGATCATCAGGAATAATTGTGTTCGCGAATATCTCTTTAGTTTCATCAAGCATATTTTTATATCTTTCTTCAGAATAAGCAGGATTAAGATGAACCATCGCCAATAATTCCACCTCTGCTTTTTTCGCGACTTCAGCAGCACCGGAAGAATATGAATGTATCCTAAGACCGGATTCATCTTTATTGTTTTTCATCATCTGATAATCTGCCTCGTCATACCAGGTTTCATGAATTAAAACCTTGGAATCTTTGGCAAATTTTGAAGTTCTTTCATTGCAGGAAGTATCTGTGATATAAGTAACTGCGTCATCCAGCTTGATTCCGATTGAAGGGTCGGAATGTTCCTGAAGAATAATTTCAATCTTGTGATTCTCAACCAGTGTTTCTCCTAAATCAAGATCTTTTATTTCTAAAGAAAGCGGGAATTTATTTAAAGAAAGAGGAAAAAGCGGTTTTTTAAACAAACTGTCCAGCGTCTCAGAAACAGAAAGCCCTGTAATATTTTTGCCGGGACCGTAAAGATGAAGATTTTTATCTTTAAAAAAGAAAGGTAAATACGAAAGTCCTATCACGTGATCGAGGTGAGAATGAGATAAAAATAAATGGATTTCTTTATGTTTTGAAAGCATCTCCAAACCAATCTTGCTGGAAAAATTTGAAATTCCTGTTCCCGCGTCGAAAATAAAAAGACTGTCTTTTAAGTCTACGCAAATGCAAGGAGTCTCTCTTGCAGCCGTAGGAATCCAGCCAACTGTTCCAAGAGTAATTATTTTATATTTTGACATTTTTTATATCCTATAAGATGCTTTTCCTATTTTTTACCTCTTTTAAAGCTTCGGAGATATCTTTTTCTAGCTCTCTGGCCGGGTATTTGGCTGTCTTTTCTCTAATTCTTGATGTAATATCCTCAAGACGCTTCCCCCAAGAAATTTCCTCTTTGGCAAGCCTTGTCTTTCTAGGAGCAACTTTCATATTTTTCCACCTCTTGGAAAATCTTATCACAAAGATTTATTCTTATCTACCTATATAGGTTTATCTAACTATTTTTATGATTATATTGATTTGAGGACAAAGTTGTTTTCCTATTTAGTCATTTCTTCAGCAATCAAATTTTTAACCCGGATTTTGTATTAGATTTCGATGAGAATTGTTTGAGTTTTATTGGTTGAACTACGTTTTATTTTTTGGATTAACAGTCTTTGCCTGCTCTAAGGCAATTTCATTCACTGCTGCTAATGCTTTCAGTCCCGAGGCGCCTTCAATAGCTTTGACAGCAATATTTTGAACCTGGGCATCTGCGGTAGTAAGTTGTTTGGTAAGTGACTCAATTTGCGTTGCCTGCTTAGCAACTGCTTCTTCAAGAGAAGCAATTTTTAGCGCGGCGACACGCTTATCTCCTTCTACTTCTTTTTCCCTTAGCTTAGCTTCGGTATCAGTCTGTTGTTTTACTTCTGCCTTTACCACTGCCTCTGCCTTCTTGACAGCCTCGGCTAATTCTTGAGGTAAACATTCTACCTTCTTTTTCAACTCTGCAAATTCAGTCTCATGCACGGCAATAGCAGCAGACCGTTCTGCCATCTCTTTTTCATGTGCCATTTTTTGTTCAGTATAGGCATCATTATCTTTCTTCCGGGAAAGAGCAAGGGCATATTCATATTCTTCCTGTTCACGTTCTCTTTGTTTCTTTAGCGTTGCATCGCGTTCTTTCACCAAAAATTCGTGTTCAGCTTGTTCTTTTTTCCACTCAACCTGCCGACGAGCCATTTCAGTTTCAAAAAATTGCTGCTTATCTGTCATCTCCCGCTCAAAAGCAGCTTTCCGTTCGCTTTGCGCCTCAAGAAGCGCTGTCAGGCTATTGGCAGCAACGTCAATCTCGTGAATTTCCTTCAGCATCCCGCTCTTAACTTCAATCGCTTTTTGAAGCTCCGTCAATTTATTTGATTCATTTACAAGCTTTTCCGCTAAATCGCCGAATGATTTTCCAACGCCTACATTGAGTTCTGCTAATCCCTTAATAATGCTTTCAACTGTATATGTTGAAGCTTTCTCTACAACAACCTTTTCTTCAGCTTTCTTTATTTCAGATTGTTTATCAACAGGAGCAGTATCAAATTTTGCAAGAAGCTCGCTGTACGCTTCCATCATCTCTGTCTTAGAGCTTTTCATTGATAGCTTTGGTGCAGATTTACCCATCAGTATCACCTTCCTGATAAAATTTTTTATATTAATTGATTGAACATTAAAACAATCGAAATATTTTTTCTTTTATAAATTTCCTTCTTCAACCTCTAGCCGCTAAACTAACTAAGAAGAATATTATTCTACTTAATCTCAAAGGTCAATCTTTTTGCTTTCAACGCCTATTGCATTAAAAACAAAATCGATGTAGAAATTAAATAATTCTATATAAACGCAGATATTTGTTAGTTTTACGAATTATTCCGTCAAGCGGAGGCAATTTGTCCATCTGATGAAACATAGTCTTTTTCGATCACCCGATCATCTTTTCTATTTCTATAGACAAGTTGAGAAACTTCTCTTTGAGTAATCATAATTTCAGGTTTTAATTACCTCTTTCAATTCATTAGGATTAAGGTTTATTCTCAACTTCCATGAATTAAGATGTTTTCCTTGAGCTGGTAAAGATGAATCAAGAAGAACAAAACTTGAACCAATAAAAGTTTTTAGTTGATTTAGTATTTCTTCATCGCCAATTTCATAGAGTTCCAAAAGAAAACCTAATCGTTTCGCTGCTGCCTTGCTGCCGAATCTTTTCACGTAGTCTACACAAATGCAAGGAGTCTCTCTTGCAGCCATAGGAATTCAGCCGACCGTTCCAAAAGTAATTATTTTGTATTTTGACATTTTTATTCCTTCTGGTTTATCTTTTCATTACATGAATTACAAGCACCATATTCTTAAATTCCGGATAACGATTCTCAAGATACTCCGCGCCTCCATAATCTGAATTTCTCCACTTCTCTACTTTTTTACGTAATTCAGCTGCAAGAGGAGGCAAAAGCTTCTCGTAACCCTTTTCGCGAAATAACTCATCTGCCGGAAACCATCGAAACTCCGGTTTGATTATTTCATAGGGTGATTTAGGAAATTCTGGATGTATCGCCATAATTTTTTCCCTTGTTTTTTAATAATAATATATGATATTATAATACATGGAGTTACTGGTTCACGTATCCTGTGACTAATGTCACACGGAGCATCGACCTAGTGCCCCCAGAGATCCATAAATACTTCATTGGTCGCAGTCCGCTTAATGAAACGTGCGAAGTTCGTACTTCCTTAAGTGGATAGTTTTAGCGGATTGCGACGAGTGAAGTACTTTTTATTGCATACATCTCTAATCCAGCCGATTTTATTCTGAATAATATCAAACAATTCGTAATTATTATTTTCAAATACCTTAAAAACAGCAAAAGAAATATAATCTGCAACTTGTAAGCCTCCATGAGTATAATGCGGATTGTGGTAATAAGAAAGCTTAAAATCATTGTTAATATTCTCATGATTATTAATATAATTCAATCTCACCCTCTCAACTTCTATTTCAAGTTCATTCCTGAGCTTTAATTTGCTGTCCTTTCTCGAAAATACTATTTCGGTATGTTCCGCCTTGTGGCAAATATCCTTTAATAACTGCCCCGCCATAAATCCATATAATCTGCCTGGGGAATTTTGAAGATTAGGATAACATTTTAATTTTTCCACTGCCATTACATCAATTTTAACATTTAGAGTTGTGATAAATTCACAAAATCTTTTTCTAATTTCCGGAAAATCGTTGCTTGCATGAAAATTATCCAGACTGTATGAGGAAGAAAAATAACTTTTTAAACTATCGTCTTTTAACAATTTTGATTTAAAATCGGTAACTTGCTGTTGTAACTCAAGCTGATCCTTGGTGCGAACCGCAGATAATATTAAATATTTGGATGCATGGCCTTTTTCTACTAAATTTATTCCCTTTGCGGAAAAAATTTCCGGTTTACCGGACTCATCCACAAACACCCAAACCTTTTTAATACCTATTTTCTTCTTTTTAAATATTTGTACTCATATATTCACCTCAATCACCCTCATTGTATCATTCCCGAAAATATCCACGACTTTAACCGCAATTTTACGTCTGCCTTTCGGGCATTCGTGAAACATTGCAGACCTCGTTTGTTTTGCCGTTCCAGACAAGCTCAACTTCTTTTTTTTTCTTCAAACAGCAGAAACCGGTAATAATCAGGCAGAGGTTTGCCCGCTTCTAAATATTTTATGATATCTTTGATTTCGTTATCTGAAAGTTTCATGCTTGCCCCTTTTAAAACACAATACTGTCAGGAAACAAAACTTTCGGGGTCGTTCGTCATTGCAAGGAGTGATTTTTACGACGAAGCAATCTCATAAAAATAGATTGCCGCGCTCCCTTTGGTAACTCGCAATGACGAATGTACTTTTTCAACAACCCTTGTAACTATATAGTCTCAAACTATTTAAAACAACCAGAATAGTGACACCGACATCAGCAAAAATTGCCAAAGCTAAATTGCTCCAGCCGGCAACCGCCAAAATCAAAAATAAAAACTTAACTCCTATGGCAAAAACAACATTAAATTTTATTTTTTTCACAGTCTTTCGTCCCAGCCTGATAAGATATGAAATCATTTGTAAATTGTCGCTCATAAGAGCAATATCAGCATTCTCTATCGCAACATCCGAACCAACCGCTCCCATGACAATTCCTACCGAAGCGGCGGCAAGTGAAGGAGCATCGTTTACGCCGTCGCCAACCATCCCTACATATCTATATCTCTTGATAAGTTTGGATAATTCATCCACTTTCTCATGAGGCAGCAGTTCGCTTTTTACAGCGCTTATCTTTAATTTCTGAGCCACAAACATTGCTGAAGATTTATTATCACCGGTTAAAATAACTGGCGCGATGTTTAAATCTTTAAGGTCCTTTATGAAAGATTCACTTTTTTCTCTTATCTCGTCAGTTACTCCAATTACACCTTTTATTTTTTCTCCGTCACCAATAATAATAGCTGTCTTCCCCTGTTTTTCAAGCTCTTCTATTTTTTCCAACACTTGCTCTTCTATACGGTGTTCTTCCGCGACAAACTTAATATTTCCCATAAAGTGATGTTTATCAAAACAAATAGCGCATTTGCCTTTCAGTCCCTTGCCCGGCACAGCCTGAAAACTTGTAAATTTGTGAAGATCAAGTTTTTCTTCTTCTGCCTTTTTTAAAATACTCACCGCTATAGGATGTTCCGAAAACACCTCTAAACCAGCCGCACAGGCAAGAACTTCTTCTTTGCTGAATCCGCCAAAGGGAATAATTTCAGAAACAACAGGTCTGCCAACAGTTAAAGTTCTGGTCTTATCTAAAGCTATGGCTTTAATCTTTCCCATTTCTTCAATAAACCTTCCACCTTTTATCAAAAAACCTTTTCGACTGGCATTTCCGATAGCGGAAAAAACAGAAATAGGTGTTGAAATAACAAGGGCGCAGGGACAGGCGATGATAAGAAGGGTTAAAGCCTGGACAAACCATAGATTGAAAGGTTTCCCTAAAAATAGAACAGGAACAAGCACAAGTAAAACGGAAACAACTATTACAGAAGGAGTGTAAATTCTGGCAAATTTCTCGATGAACTTCTGAGAGAGTGATTTCTTTTCCGCCGCTTTGAATGTTAAATCAATAATTTGGGAAAGAGTGGTATCTTTTGTTTCTTTTTCAACTTTTGCTTCAAGATAACCCTGACCATTCAGAGTGCCCGCGTAGACAAAATCTCCAACAGTTTTATTTTTAGGCAGAGACTCACCGGTAATCGTTGACTCGTCAACCAGAGAATCCCCGCTAATCACTTTTCCATCCAAAGGAATTTGATCTCCCGGCCTTATAACTACAATCTCACCAATTTTTATTTCTTCGATTGGAACTTTTACTTCACTGCCTTTTATCTGAGCCAGCTTGGGAGCATTATCAATAAGCTCCTTTAAGGCTGACTTACTTCTTTTTATTCCAAATTCCTCCAGCGTATTACCGAGAGCAAAAAGAACAACAATCACAACTGCTTCTTCAAGCTGACGAAGATAAATCGCGCCAAAAATCGCTATAGACATCAAAAGATTGATATTTGAAAAATCTAATTTTGATAAACTTTTAATTCCGCTAATAAAAACTTTTCTGCCAAAAATTGCGATTATGACAAGGAACAAAGGAAGTTTTGCCCATACAGGAAAACGAATAGAAAGAAATGACAAAATTTCAATGAAAGAAACAACTGCCAAAGTTACTATAAGCCATCGAAATTTATTGTTTTCAAAAAGTTCTTTCATAAATATTCATTTTCTCCAATTAAAAGCGTGTTGAAAAAGTACATTCGTTACAACTATCTTAAGTAATTGTTTTATGACTGTCAAAGATAAAAAAGTTGTTCTAAAAAAAGAAATGGAAATCTCCAGTAAATCCTAGAAATTTCCAAATTATAATGATATTAAGGCCGTCCTTAATGCGCTTAAAAAATACTCCATAAACACTAAAGGCAAGCTAAAAGTGAACGAGATCACCGCTGATCCTACCGATAACATGTTTTTATCTAGCGCCAAGGAAGCCGAAGCCGATTTTATTGTGACAGGCGACAATCATCTTCTAAATCTCATTAATTTTAAAGGGACATCCATACTAACAGCCAGTCGATTTCTCGAGGTTCTAAAACAAAGAATAAGCTAAGTTTTTAACTAAAAGAGAGTCATGTGACCCTAAAAAGAAGTAGGAGTTTCTGCCTTTTCGCAAAAAGACCCATTTGCAGCGATTTTCTTGGTAGCGGGGGCGGGATTTGAACCCACGACCTTCGGGTTATGAGCCCGACGAGCTACCAGACTGCTCCACCCCGCGTCGAATTAGTTTCAGTCAAATTTGAATAATAACATAAATGATTTAATTATGCAAAATAAACCTGCTATAATGTCAAGTCCTGGTAGGCACAAATTCTGTCCGCTCTACTTCTTGTCCTCGCAAAGGAGAGAAAAATCTTTGATGATTGGTGATTAATATCTATTCTTGTTTCCTGAATTACAATCCCCTTCTCCTCAATTCTTCTTCTGCTTTTGCCTTTTTCTCTTCCGCTCGGCGAAGATCTCTCTCAAAGGTATTTCTCAGTCTCTCACCTTCTTTTGCTCCAATGTGAACAGATCCGCCAAAGGTCAACCGACGCTCCAACTCGATTTCCTGCTTCTCTTCCTCTATTTGAGCGAGAAGTTTTCTTAACTCTGAATCAGATAATTGAGAATAGTCGTTTTCGGAAAGCATACCTCTCCTTTTATAGACCAAATTCCTGCTCCAGTTCTCTCTGGTTTTGATAACCTACAACCCTCTTTACTTCTTGGCCATTCTTAAACAAAATAATTGTCGGAACACTCATAACGCTAAATTTCATAGCAGTCGTCTAGTTCTCATACCTCGCAGCAAGCTGCGAGGTATCAGGTATTCAGAATACAGAATACAGGAGACAGAAGAAATACAAATAGAAATATAGGGGTTAGTATTTTTCTGAATTCTGACTACTGACTACTGAATTCCAACAACAAGAAACATAAGGCAATTCTACGACGCGCAGCAAGCTGCGGGGAATTGAACCCAAAAGAGATTAAAGGCTGAATTTTATGAAGCTCTATCTTACTATTTTGATTCCTCAACGATAGCCCGCATCAGTTCTTCTTCTCTTTCTTGATAAGCCTGACCAGTTTCTCGTCTTCGGCTATTTGTTCTAGAAGAACTTCCCGCATAATGTCACAGGCTTGAAGAATTTTGGGATGAGCAATCCGATAGTAGATATTGACTCCCTTTCGTCTGGTAACAACAACTTTTTTCTGCCGTAAAACAGCAAGATGCTGAGATAAATTGGCTTGCCGAATCACCAGCAGTGGAGCCAGTTCGCTAACAGTTTTTTCTCCATCACACAGCGCGTATATGATTTCCAGCCGCTTGGGACTGGTAAATGTCTGGCAAATTTGAGCATGGAGCTCAAAGATTTTGCGGTTCAAAGTTTCTCCTCTATTGTTTAATTCGAATATATGAATATAATATAGTAATAAAAATTCATTTGTCAAGCTAACGAATTAATCGGGGTGTGTTTTTCCTTCATGCGTAAAAATGGTATATTTTTAGTAGATTAAAGTTGTAACTT
>JACQXZ010000069.1 GCA_016208465.1 Actinomycetota bacterium | reverse complement strand
GTGACCGTTACCTCTTTGGGGGGACAGGCCTCCGTGCTCTCGACCGAATATATGGTCGAGCATATTCTGAAAAATACCCAATCCGATCAGACTTTTTTTGTATTTTCCGTAGTCGATTACGACCCTTCCGGGTGGATCGTGGAGAGCAATTTCATCGATTTATTAAAAGACCAGGGGCTCAAGACGATCGAGAGTACAACGCTCATCCATCCCAGGCACTACTCCGAGGAAGAGCTCCTCCTAAATCGCTATGAGATCCCCAGCGGGAAGAAGGCGGATACCATAAATGAGCGGTGGTTCGATGCTACCGGAGGGATTGGAGGCGAACTTTACGGGCTGGAAGCAGAGAGTTTACCTATAGAGAGGCTATTAGATTTGGTGGAGAGAGAGATGGAAAGGCTTCGAATACGATCTTGATATTATCGCTTTACAATAATATCTCGTTGCGATAATATGATATATGAATTCTATCCGTGTTGATTTTTTTATACTTCTAGCCCTTAAAGGGAATTGTAATGATCAAATCTTTCCGATGTAAAGAGACTGAGAAGGTTTTTAATCGTGCCTACTCAAAGAAGTTCCCGACGGATATTCAAAAGAAAATGCTCGAAAAACTTCGAATGATTAACAGGGCAGTTGAACTCAGCGATTTGAACGTTCCTCCCGGGAATAGGCTGGAAGCTCTTAAGGGGGACCGAAAGGGGCAACAAAGCATTCGAATCAATGATCAATGGAGAATATGCTTCGTATGGGAGAACGGAGATACATACGAGGTGGAAATAGTCGATTATCACTGAAGATTGTAAAAACAGGAATAATTATAATCAAAACAGAAATAAAGGACAGAACCATGACACAGAAGAAAATCCCCCCGATTCATCCTGGAGAAATCCTCTGGGAAGAATTTCTGGAGCCGATGGGAATTACTCAGTATCGTTTAGCAAAAGAAATCGGCGTTTCCCCTATGCGCATAAATGAAATCGTGCATGGAAAGCGGGCTATTACAGCGGATACCGCCATACGTCTAGGGAAGTTTTTTAAAATGTCCCCTCAGTTTTGGTTGGGGCTCCAGATGGACTACGATCTTGATGTGGAGCAGGATAAATTGGAAAACGAAGGAAATCAAAATATCAGGCCATATACAGATTTTTATACCCCTTCTCATGAGCAGAATGAAGTAAATTCCTCAGCGACGTCGAGATAGTTCACGCTTTATTCCTCATTCCTTGCTACGGAAACCGATTATTGTCAACTTATTGTCAAGGTAAAATAAGCTTCAATTGTCAATCTCTCTCAAGGATTTTCAGGAGCAGATTTCCCCCACATCGGACGTAGAACTCCCTGATTGAATCATTTCGTTTAATACTCAGCATGAGCTGCCGGGCTTTGCCCGGTCTGCTCGATGCGTCTATTAAACGGGCAACGGAAGGGGGGGATTGCAATCAATGGGGCCGAAATGGAATGAGGCTTTCCTTATTTTTCCCCTTGAGGAGGAAGGGGTGATATGTTTAAATCGCTGCTTCATGTGTGATGTCTTCCTTTTTCATGGAGCGAAATCCATCTCAGGCACTACACCGAGGAGAGACTCCTTTTGAATCGCTATCAGAGTTGACTTTTCAGCGATATTGTTATATTATCGTTATAACATATTGCCTAATTTTATTATAACGATAAGGAGAACTAATCTGGAAGAATATCTTAAAAAATTTCTCCATATTCGAAAGAGCCTTGATATAGATATCGACTTTCACGCCTTTCAGCGCATCGCTCAAAGAGGAAACATCGATCACAGATATATCAAGCAAGTTGTCCAAGATGGATCCATCAACGAAGAAAAATGTAAAGAGTTTAGCGACAAAAACTATAATAAGATTTGTCTTTTCCGATACTTTGGCAAGGCAAAAATTACTATAGAAATCATTGTCTTACATCACGAAACATTCAATATAGCAGAGGTAAAAACAGTATGGTTTCATCAGGGAAGAAAATAAAGAAGTGTATCGAATGTGAGGGGGATGTGGAAATCACGCCTCTGGTAGAAAACGGAATCCATTTTGAGGGGTATAAATGCCAGAAATGCGGACATACGATCGTCACTCTCGATCAAATGCAGCGCTATGAGAAAGCCAGAGATTTGAAAAAAGCTCTCCCTACAAAAAGAAAGATCGTAAAAATCGGGAATTCGCTTGGATTTACGTTGCCAAGCAATTTATCGAAATATGGTCTTGAGATTGGACGAAAACTTGAAATTCGGGTAATCGATGAAAGTAATATCCAGATCACGTTCCTTTAAAGGAGAGTTTTTTTGCCGAGAGCGGTATTTCGCCCTTCCCTAATTTCTCCATTACAATATTCCTTATGAGCGTTTCCAGGATCGCCTCTTTCGGGGGATTCTTTCCTTTGCCCCGAGCTTGATACCTGTTGATTGCCTCCTGCCGCAGGCCTTCCTTCTCTTCCGGAGAAAGGCTCTCTATATACGCGAGGGCTTGCTTTCCGAGTTTCTCATTTCGTCTCTTCAGATCCTCGTCTTCTTTTTTTTGCTGTTCGATCATGGACGTCTGGTCTTTTTCCTGTGCTTTGGCTTCTTTTCGGGCTACTTCTTCTTCGATGATTGCAGTGCCCCAATTTTCCTTGATGGCTTTGTTTAAGTATGCCCGATAGTTGTTCTTGCTGTTTTGGTTGGCATAGCGGATATTGCTGGACACATATTCAAATCCGTAATTTTTGTAAGCGGTGGCGATCATTTCAAGAATTGTTTTCTTGGATTGGTGCTCTGGGGGAAGAAGTTCTACGAGAGTTTGGAAATCATTATCTTCATCTTTATCAAATTTGGGTTTCGGTAAAGGTTGCTTTGAATGCGATTTTAATCCGTTGTTTTTTTCTACGATAAATTCCATTGAAGTAACCTTACGTCCCGTCTTTATCTCTTTGAGATTGAATTTAATATCGGTCTTTTGTTTAAGTTCCTTTTGAGCTGGCAGGATCACGTGCCTTTTAAAATCTCCATAAAGTTTATATTCATCAGGTCTTATTCCCAAGATTTCTCGAAGCTCAAATACGTCAAAAGTTCTTTTAGCAACAAATTCATACTGTTTCAAGAGCTCATATATACGGATAGAGTATATACTTCTCAAATGGATCACATTTTCTAAGTGGTAACTTGTAAAACATTCTTTAAGTTTTAAAAGATAGGGTTTTAGTTTAGGATCGAATCTGAGTTCTACATAGCCCTTCTTGTCAAAATATTCTGCAGAAGAAAACCAGGAAATGTGAAGTTCTGATTCCTCTTTTTTTATAATTAGAATTTTTTCCATTAAGCTCTTGGTGATCCTCTTGATTTCTGGATAAACTTGTTGATTTTGTATTTCCAAAAATGCCAGAAAATCGCTTACCTTAATTCTATAAACTTTGAAATCTTCATCATTTGGCTGAATCAACGAAATGACGGATAAAATAATCCGTTGCTCTTGAACTGTTAGTCTGTAGCGGGCTTCGTTAAGACTATTTGATTTGGTTACTACTCGATTCTCTTGTTTCATTGATTTTAGCTCTTTATTTAAACTTTGGCTCATAATGGGTTTCAGGGACATATTGGGGGCAAAATGCAGTTAACTACATGATTTTTAAATATAATCTCGTTGGATTTTTCGAAAAATGCCAGGGACTAATCATATTATATTTCAAGGTGATACGCCATAATCTCAAATAGGACCCCGGAATCCAATAAGAGCCTAAACTTTTTCTAAAATCTTTTAGTCTCACCAATAAGTCTTAAGATTAGCATAATATGAGATGGAAGTCAAATACTCATAGGAGTAAAAAAAATAAATCTCATATTTCACTATGAAGTTCTCATATTTCACTATGAAGTTCTCATATTTCACTATGAAGTTCTCATATTTCACTATGAAGTTCTCATATTTCACTCTTGAAAAACGAGGAAAATCCGAATTCGTATAACTCCGAAAACAACTAAATGTAGTAAACATATAAAACAACTACAAACAACTATCGATTGAAAGATTTCCAAGCTAAACCCGTAAAACCTCTGCTCTCCGTCGTTTCTCCAGAACAACTTCTAGAATGGGATTCATGCTCAAGACCTGTTCCGAGATGATCTCCTTATCCCGTGCTCAAGAGGCGTTTGTGCTGAAATTTTCCAAGCTGAATCCGTAAAACCTCTGCTCTCCGTCGTTTTCTTCAAGAAATCTTCTAAAATGGGATTATTCCCGAGCATACGTCCACGATCTATTCAAATGTTCAGTATTCTTGAAGCTCGTTTTATCCGAATATGAAAATAATTCTGCGTGCAGAACTCTGAATTTTACCCATGCTAAATCTTGAAATATTTTTTACTTCATTTTTACTTCAAAGATTCCATTCATTCGCAAAGATACACCCGTTTTATCCCAAAAAAAATAGCAAAAAAATAGCAGGCGATTTTTTTTCTTCCCCCCGGTCACTGGAGTGCTTCCTCAAGCCCTTCCTACTGTCCCATATCTATCAAATCTCTATATCCGGTATTCTTACTGCACAGGCCCGGGGTTATCCCCGAACGGATCAGACGCAAGTATCTTTAAACCCATATTTACCACTTGGCCTATATAACCCCATGAAAATATTGATATTGCAAAAAAAATTTTAGACGTAACTCAAATGCTACTGGAAATTCCAGCCTTGTTTACAACCTCTCGGGACTGTAACTTATCTAAATCCACTCTTTTCAGGAGTTCTTTCTGTTCTTCAGTTATTCGAGTCATATTATATGTTGATAATTTCACATTTTCAACTTCGATCCGATCTATCATACATTCCGCTAGTTTCGTATAAAATTTCTCATGCGTAACGATTTCTTTGCTCAATTCACCAGGATTTTTATGTAGTTTCTGCGTCAGGGTTCGATTTATCAAATGAGAAAGAACACAGATTGTGTAATGTGCTTTGACATGAGTTTCGGTCCATACATGGACTGGTGATACTTCCACGAATGATTTTATATCTCGAAACGATGATTCAATTACCACTTTATCTCGATACGGAAGAATGGCATCTTGTGCAGGCAATTTGAATAATTTTTCGTCCTTATCTTTGTCTATATGATTCGTCACTAAAAGCCAGAATCCATCACACTTTCCTTCCAAAGCCATGCGTGCTTCGTCTACTACCACTTTGCCAACGTAGACACGAACATTTCTTTCAGTCTTATCGCCTGTTTGATATATGATATACTCCGTTTCAAGTTCCACTTGGACAAAATTGTTTAACTTCTTCCTCAAAATCCTCCCTTTGAACTTTTCGTACGTCGCACTCTTTTGCCGTGATTTCTTGGCTTGTCGAAGATCTGAATTAATGTTTTCAACAAATTCATGAAAATTCTTTACGGCCTGCAGTCTTGCATTCCTCTGATCCTTAAACAGTTGCGGATTGAAACAGAGAATATAGCGACGCTCCCCTTTAACTTTGATCTCACGATAGTAAATACTGTCTTTGAGTTTAATAAAGCCGGGTAATTTAACGAACTGATCGTCGTCGTTTTGGTCTGAAAACATAGGCGTGAATTTCGAGAAATCAAGACCAGTAATGCTCTCAAGTTGATTTTGATCCATGGCCGAGATGTATTTTATCTTTGCTTCCTCAAGCAGAGAAAGATTCTCATCTGAAACCATTCCCCTATCAAAAACGAGGGTTATCTCACTAATTTTGAGATACTTCTGAAGACGTTCCAATAACCATATGATCGTTTTCGCATCCGCTGTGCTACCA